>JBDNIO010000204.1:0-17024 GCA_041688215.1 Salinisphaeraceae bacterium
GTGTTCTTCCCCGAAGGCCGGTTACGGGTGTATGTCTACGGTGCACCGGTAGACATGCGCAAAAGCTTTACCGGCTTATACGCCCTGACCAAGCACACCCTGGGCCAAGAGCCGTTATCCGGGGACTTATATGTCTACATCAACCGCAGCGGTAACTATCTTAAATGCCTGTACTGGGACCGTACCGGGTTTTGCCTGTGGGCCAAGCGCTTAGAGCGCGGCCGCTTTGTGCCGGACTGGTCGCGTGCGGTTGACCTGGAGCTGGATTACACCGGTTTGAAACTGCTGCTTGAAGGCATCCCCCCGGCGCGGCAGAAACTACGTTACACGACAGGGAAATAATACGACTAAAACCCGCACAATATCAGCTATTTAGCGTATAATAGCGGGCATAGGAAAGCTCGCAACACCCGCACAATTTGGACATGATCCCCTGGCTGCGGTTACTGCTGAGCGGGATCATCTACAACGCGATAATCAAGCCCTGCACCAACAAGTCGATACCCTGGGCCAACGCCTGGCCACGCTGGCGGCCGTGCAGCCAGCTCCCACGCGTGAGATTGCCGCACATACCCGGCGCACGGCCGCCGCTTTGTTGCCCGTTATTACGCACCGAAATCTATGCGCAGCCTGCACTTAAAGCGAAAACTTCCAGACGACACTAGGCAAGGAGCACACCGGGGTGATGTTACTCTGGCTTACTGCCTTATCTACGAGAGATCACCTTGCCCTACTTTCTGGCCTTGCTTTTGCTGTTCATTCCCGGCTTCGCGGCCGCCCAGGCGAGTGATTCGCAATGCTTTACCGGGTATGCCTACCGCCCCGCCGACGACAGGCTGGCATTTACTGCTCGTTACGTGCCGGAGCCGCAAAAACAGGGCCGCGCAAAAATATGGCATGTAACCTATCGTGGAACGGACAATGCAGTGCTGGCCACCAAGAATCTGGATTTTTCCTTCCATGGCTACGTTCCAGTTTTCAAGAAAAAACTCACCCAGTCCGACGATGTGGCGGGCATCCGGCGCGACACCCAGGGAAACTGGCAGATGCTCAAGGAGAACCGCAGCAGCGGCGAAGTGGAGGTCGAACCGTTTGATATCGCGCCATAAATGGCTGCGAATAACGGCATACACCCTTTTATCCAGGCACATTTTGCAAGCTTAATGGCGCATGAAACGGTTAACTTCAAGTTAGTGCTGCCTGCGCGCAAGCGTGTGGTAAATATGCGTATGGATCGCATCGACGACACCACTATCAACGGCAAATCGGCGGTGCTTTTTCGCGCCCAGGTGGACATGCTGTTCATCAACTGGTTTACCCAGAAACTGGTGTTTGCATACACCCCGGAAAACAGGCAACTACTGGAATACCGCGGCGTTTCCAACCTGCAGGACGACAAGGGCGAAGCCTACCCGGTGAACATCCGCTACTATCAGGGCACCCCGCCGGCGTCGGTGCCCGCATTGCCCGCAGCAACCGCCTGCCCGGCCCCGGTAACCGGATAAGCCCTACTGCAAACAGGGGAAGCTCAGGCGTACACCTGCGGCTAAAGTCTGCGGATAACAAGGGAGAAACACATGACACAGGAACGTGCGCGCGCCTTGCGCCTGGTGGTAATTGCTTACATCACAGCCGTGGCGATTGGCGCGGTATTTTTGCTGATTACGCCGGGCGGGCCTTTGATGAAGGCTTTTATTGCGGATGTGGCGGCCACTGCCGTCATCTTCATATTCAGCCGTATTTACAGCAATTCCAGTTTTTACGATCCCTATTGGAGCGTGATCCCGCCGCTGCTGGCGGTTTACTGGATGCTGGCCGCCGGCGACGTGGGCGCACGCGGTTTACTGGCGTTTACGCTCGTGTGTTTCTGGGCAGTGCGACTGACCTGGAACTGGACCACCTACTGGAGCGGACTCGACCACGAAGACTGGCGCTACCCCATGGTGCGCAGCACTTACCCGCGTTTCGCGCTGCTTTCGGATTTCGCCGGCATCCACATGTTTCCCACCATTCAGGTGTTTCTCGGCTGCCTGCCGCTCTACGCCGCCATAACCTACGGTAACGGCGCGCTCATCTGGCTGGATTACCTGGGCGCGGCCGCCATGTTTTCTGCGGTGATTATTGAACTGATCGCCGACCTGCAACTGCATGCTTTTCTTAAAAAACGCAAGCACGGCGAATTTATCCGCAGCGGCCTCTGGGCCTGGTCGCGCCATCCGAATTATTTTGGTGAAGTACTGTTCTGGTGGGGCCTTATGCTGTTCGGTCTAGCCGCCTACCCGGCCGGTTGGTGGTGGCTGATTGTGGGCGCACTCGCCATGACGCTGATGTTCGTATTCGCCAGCATCCCGATGATGGACAAACGCAATTGTGAACGCCGGCCCGGGTACGCTGAGTTCATGCGCAAGGTGCCCATGCTGGTACCGGGACCACCGAAATGAATCTGTAAATAACGCACCCACTCACCATCCCGATGCAGCCGCCGCCGACAATACCGGCGAGCTGGTATACCGTCGGAACGAGTAAAGAATTACGCGGCGCGACTATGAAAACCGCCACCGTGGCTGGTATCGATCTGGTTATCTACCGTACGCAAGCCGGTGAGCTGTGTTGCGTACAGGATCGTTGCCCGCACATGAGTGGTCGTTTTTCCGCCGGCGGAAAAATCAACAACGATGAGTTAATCTGCCCGGTACACCGCTTTCGCTTCGCGCCGGACGGCACATGCCGCGGCAGCGGGTACGACACGCCTGCGCCCAAAGCCTGCACCAGACCCTGGCCCTGTCTCGATCGTAACGGCCTGTTACTGGTGTATTTCCATCCAGACGGCGAAGCACCCGACTGGGAGCCACCACAACTGGAATCCGGCTGCTGGAAGCCCATGAGCATTTTTCTGGATAAGGTCGCTACGTCGGCACAAATTGTCATGCAGGGCATTGCCGACATGGGCCACCTGCGCACCGTGCACGGCTACGAGGACGTCCAGATGGACAGCGACTTTCACACCGAGGGCGCACAGCTTAAAGTCAGCTACAGCTTCACCTACGTGGGCAGTCTGCCGGGCTTGGGTGGGTCGCTCAAACGCCTGGGCGAACGCTTGCAAACCCGCACCCGGGTACGCTTTGACTACCTGGCTTGTGGCATTGGTTATTCGGTCACTCATGTGCAGATTCCGGCGATGGGGGTGGCGATGCGCCATTTCGTGAACCCCACACCCCTGGACGCCGATACCGTCGTGCTATATCACAGCATTGCCCTGAACCGCATCGAGAATCCGGCAACAATAAGCCCCGTTTTCAAGTTTTTTCCGCGCAGCTGGACACAGGCGCTGATGCGCCAGGTGCTACTCAGGGGCTACCGTCACGACATCGAAGACGACATGGCATTGTGGACGCAGATGCGTAATCCGCTAAAGCGCGCGCGACTGCAAATCCTGTTCCCCAAACACCAGCGCCAGCATGTTAACGTTTCAGGATTCGGATCGGAACGGCATGTTATTACAGTTTTTAATAGATTTTTTCGACTAATCCCGGTGCTGGCGGCGCTGTGTGTGGCATCGACTGTGTCCGCCGGACCTGACCAATCCTGCCCCCGCCAAGCTGAAACTCGCCTCGGTACACGCCGCCGTAGCCGCGCTGGATTCCGACAGCCTGATTTACAGCAAAGACGCGCAGCGCGCCGTGCCGGTAGCCTCCATCACCAAACTGATGACGGCGATGGTGGTGCTCGATTCGGATGCCCCGCTGGACGAATGGCTGACCATTGTCGAGCGTGAAAAACAGCCGCCAATTAGTTCTTTTTCGCGCCTGCGGGTGGGTCGAAATTACAGCGCCTGAACCTGATCCGCATCATGCTGATGTCGTCGTAAAATCTGGCGGCCTACGTTCTGGCGCACAGCTACCAGGGCGGGTATAACGCCTTCATCACGGCGATGAACGCCAAGTCCCGGGCGCTGGGTATAACGCATACGCAGTCGGTGAACCCGAGCGGCTTGTCAGCGCAAAACCGCGCCTCCGCTTCAGACCTGGTCAAGATGGTAATCGCCGCGGCTGGCTACGAAAAAATTCGCGGATTCACACAAACAGATTTCTATTCCGCGGCATTTCGCAACCCACCCCATAGCCTGCCTTACGGCAATACCAATCCCCTGGTGCGCCGCGCCGACTGGGATATTCGCCTGAGCAAAACCGGTTATCTGGATGTGGCCGGGCAATGACTGGCCGTGGTAGCGGCAATAGAGGGAAATGAAATCGTCATGGTGTTTCTAAATTCCTTCGGCCGGCGCTCACCTTTAGGCGATATCGGCCGTGTTGCCCAGTGGCTGAAAACCGGAGATGGCGGCCAGGTGGCGCGCGCCGCACGCAATTACGAGCACCGAAAAACCTGGCAATTCACCCAGATCGACAAGCTACCCAGCAACTTTGTAACTTCGGCAAGCACAGGGAATACGAGCGAAGAAAAAGCGAAGCCGCCGAGCCCCTTGCGGCATCTCATCCGTCTGTCCGCCCCGTTGCGCAACGTTTATCTGCCGTTGTAACACACCGTAATTCTCAGGGTAATATTTTCCCCGCGTTGATGAACCGCTGCAGCCAGTAGGGGTTATCTACGGTTTCCAGCACCACCTCGTCGCGGTTGAGCGGCGCATGCAGCATCTGGCCATTGCCGACGTAAAGCCCCACATGCAAACCATCATCGCTGCCCGACTGTACGGGATTGAGGCGATAAAACAGCAAATCGGCCGGCTTGACGTCATAAAACGGGATGGCCGTCGTCGCGCGAAGCTGACCTTGCGCATCACTTGGTATTGCAAAACCTGCCTCAGCGTAACTGAAAAATACCAGCCCGCTGGCATCAAAACCATGGCGGTCGGCGCCGTCATATCGATACGGCGCCCCGACTTGCGCGCCGGCTGCACCCAGTACCGCCGCCCGCGCCGGCGATGTCGCAACCGGCTTGATCAAAGACGATTCGCAGCCCGCCAGAAATAGTAATGCCAGGAAAGGAAATACAAGCGCGGCGCAAACAACTCTACTTGTATTCATTGTATTTATAGAGGCGCAAAATAATCCGGTTTGCCCGCAGTCCACAGCTCGCCCCACATGCGGCCGCCGCCATCCACGGTGAGTACTTCGCCGTTGATAAAACTACCCGACGGCGCGCTTAAATAAATACAGGCCTCGGCTATTTCCATCGCGGTACCGGGCCGACGCATGGGATTGGCCTGTGGGAATTCCTTAACTGCTTCGGGCGGATAAACGTCCAGACCCTGGGTCGCAGTCAAACCGGGGGCGACGCAGTTAACCCGAATATTCAGCGGTGCCCATTCAATCGCTACCGTGCGGCTCACCCCGACCACGCCGGCCCGCGAGGCCACCGTATGCGCGACGCCGGGCATGCCGCGCTCGATATCTACCACCACGTTGACTATGGAACCGGGGATAGATTTATCGCGCCAAAATTGCGCGGCTTTTTGCATCATGTACCAGGTGCCGTTGAGATTATTGTTAATAACCGCGTTCCAGCCTTTGGGTGAGAAATCGATCGCCTGACCCGGGAACTGGCCGCCGGCATTATTCACCAGAAAATCGAGCTGGCCGAAGGCGTTATCAATAAACGCATATAACGCGGCAACCTGTTCCGGTTCACGCACGTTGGTGGGTACAGCACGGATGTCGCAGTGTTTTTGCTTGGCAAAATCAACGACACGATCCAGCTTTTCTGCCGTGCGCCCGCAGAGTACAACCGACGCGCCCAGGCGGGCGAACAACAATGCGGTGGCCAACCCGATACCGCTGCCGCCGCCGGAAACCAGCGCCACCTGGCCGGCAAAAAGATCCGGCCGGTAGACCGTTTCAGCCGCCCAGAGGGCTTCCAGGTCAGCGTTATCGGAAGGTTGCGTCACGCTCGCAGCAAATCATCGCTGATGATTATTTTGCGTACTTCGGTTGTGCCCGCGCCAATCTCAAGCAGCTTGATGGAACGATACAGGCGATTGATTTCCGATTCCCAGATATAGCCCGTACCGCCGTGAATTTGTACCGCCTCATTCAACACCTTGTTCAGGGTGTCGGCGGCATACATTACCGACGCGGCGGTAAGTTTGTGAATATCACCGCGGCCACCGCCTTCGTTACCAAGCGTAGCCGCAGCGCGCAGGGTCTGGTAGGTGAACAAGCGCATGGATTCCACCCACACATACATATCCGCGAGCTTGCCGCGAATCATCTGGAAATCGCCAATGGGTTTGCCGAACTGTTTGCGCTGGCCGGCGTAGTCGATGGAAAGTTGCAGGGCACGCTCGGCTATCCCTAAGCAAATCGGCGAAATCATGGCGCGCTCCAGGTCCAGCCCGCTCATGACTACCCGCACCCCCGCATCCTCGGCGCCTACCAGATTCTCGGCCGGCACGCGGCAATCATCGAACACCAGCTCCGCGGTCTGGCTGCCGCGAAAGCCCATTTTTATAAGCTTCTGAGCCACCTTGAAACCGGGAAAATCCTTTTCGATGATGAACGCGGAAATGCCTTGCGCGCCCTTGTCCTTGTCGGTTTTGGCGTACACCAGCAGCACGTCCGCGACGGGGCCGTTGGTGATGTAAAGCTTGCGGCCGTTCAGAATATAATCCCCGCCGTCACGGCGGGCGGTGGTGCTCATCGAACCCAGGGCATCGGAACCGGCACCGGGTTCGGTGAGCCCGAGCGCGCCGATTAATTTACCGCTGCAAAGGCCAGGCAAGTATTTCTGCTTCTGATCTTCATTGGCGTTGCGCAAAATGTTGTGCAAACAGAGATTTTCGTGCGCCACCCAGGACAGCCCCAGCGCATGATTCCAGCGTGAAAACGCTTGTAAGACCAGACCGCTGGTCATTAAATCCAGGCCCGCGCCGCCGTATTCCTCCGGTGCGGTTACGCCGAAAAATCCAGTCTCGCCAATTTTGGGAAAAATTTCATCCGGCCACCATTCTTCGTCGTCCATGCGCTGTGCCAGCGGGTAGAGTTCCGCGTGGGCGAAGCGGTCCGCCTGAAACAGAATTTCGGCTTCGTCGTTGCTCAAGCCGGTAAAAGCCTGCATGACGCTTGGCGGCGCGCTGGCCGGGATCTCGTTGTTGGTCATGGCGTTCTCAGTTTCTTCGAAGGATTTATGGCAACAATGGGTCTGATTATTGCGCAACGGTATAGCGTTTAGCTTCGTCCAATATGGTTAGTCGGCAAGCGCATCCACCAGGCCCCATTCCAGCGCCTGATACGCACGAATGCGCTTGCCGGACAAGGCCAGCCAGGCAGCGCGCTGGCGCCCCATTCGCCGGGCAATACTAATACATCCGCCGGCGCCGGGAATCAGCCCCATACCCACTTCGGGTAACTGAAAGTGCGTATTCTTCGCTGCGATTACACGTTGGGCAAAAGCCGGGAATTCCATGCCGGACCCGATGCAGGCGCCGTGCAATTTCACAATCGTTTTTTCCGCACAGCGCGCCAACAGCCGGCCCGGCAGGCTGATTGAGCGCACGATATGGCCGGTCGCCGCATCGGGCACGCTGCCGAACTCAGTCAAATCGCCGCCCACGGAAAAGCAGCGTCCATGCCCGCTAATCTCAACGCTACGCACACTCTCGTCCAGCAAAACCATTTGCAGCGCCTCATTGAGCGCATCCCGCATTTCCACGGACATCGCGTTGCGATTGGAAGCGCGATTCAAGGCTAGCGTTACTGTATCGCCGTTACGTTCAAGCAATACTGCCGGACCATTATCGGTGGGGGCGAACGGTTGCGGTGATCGGTTCGCGTCCAACCAGGCTTGATACTCCGCGCCGCCTTGCAGGGTGGCGTAGGCCATGGATTCCACATCCAGCGCATCGTCCAGCGGCATGTTTTCGGTAATCCGAAGCACTTGCACCAGTACGGCCGCGGCCGTTGGGCAACGCTTAATAGTTCGCAGTAGGGGCTCGGCTTCACGCAGCTCAGCCAGGCGCACATCGCAGGCCTGAGTCAGTGCATCGTTACACTCACTACCCGCCAACCCTATGACCGGGCATGGAAGGCGTTTGAACCAGCGCGTGATTTCCTCGGTTTCGGACTGCGCAAAGCCGGCTTCAAGTTCCAGCAGAAAACAGGGCTGCTCCACGAACGGCGAAAAATCCACCATGGACGCAGAACTGCGGGCCAGCTCCAGGGCCTCGGTCGGGCGAAATACTGTCAGATTCTGCATGGGTTCCATGGGCAATAGCCTGTTGCGTGCATCAAGGCTAACTTAAATGGGTGAGGCTCGGGCAGTGCGCTGCTACTAGAGTGTGTTAAAGAGTCAAAACGACTGTCAATTTATTCAGTGGAAACGAGCTATGACAGATAATGTCATCGTCGAGCGCCGTGGCGCGGTGCAATGGATTTGCATTAACCGGCCCGAGCGACGCAATGCCATAAACGCCGACGTGGTGGCCAGCATTGCCGCGGGCATTGCCGCCGCCGCGAACGCTACGCAGACTCGCGCCATTGTGCTCACAGGCACCGGCGACAAGGCTTTCTGCGCTGGCGCGGACTTGAATAAAAATGTGCAAGGCGGCGCCTTCGATGTGGATTTTTCACAGCCACGGCATTACATCGTCGACCTGTTCAAGCAGGTAATCGAATGTCGCCTGCCGATTATTGCGCGGGTGAATGGTCATGTTATGGCCGGGGGATTCGGTCTGCTGGCCGCCTGCGATATGGCGGTGGCCGCCGACGATATCCGCTTCGGCACGCCCGAATCGCGCATCGGCCTGACGCCAATGATGATCCTGCCGTGGATGCTGCGCCTGATCCCACCGCGCAAACTGCAGGAAATGTGTATTACCGGCGAGCAGTTTAGCGCCGCCGAAGGGCTTGAATGGGGGGTGTTCAATTACGTGGTGCCGCGCACCAAACTGGATACGAAAACAGACTGGCTGCTCGACCGCGTTGTACATAAATCCCCCACCGCCATCCGACTGGGCAAGCAGGCCTTTAATTCCATGCGCGATATGAGCCTGCGCGACGGCCTGGAATACGCACAGGCCATGGTGCCGATCATGTCCAGCACCCAGGACGCCGCCGAGGGCATTGCGGCCTTTCAGCAAAAACGCGACCCGGACTGGACCGGTAAATGATGCCACCGTCGATAGATGTCTCTGCCTGGCCGTTCGACACGGTGCTGGTCGCCAATCGCGGCGAGATCGCCGTGCGCATCCTGCGCAGCGTGCAGGCGCTGGAGCTAACCGGTGTCGTTGTGTATCACGCCGCCGACCGCGACGCACCCGCCGTGGCCTTGGCCGACAAGGCGGTGGAAATTGTGGGCGACACACCGGTGGCAGCTTATCTGGACGCCGATCAGATTCTAGCCGTGGCGCGCAAAACCGGGGCCGGTGCGATTCACCCCGGCTACGGATTTTTGTCCGAAAACGCCGGTTTTGCCCGCGCAGTGGCCGGCGCCGATTTGATATTTGTCGGACCCACGCCAAAACAAATCGAACTGATGGGCGACAAGGTGCGCGCCCGCGCCTTTGTCGAAAAGCACGGCTTCCCGGTGGCGCCGTCCGCGATAGAAGACGATGACCCGGACAGTTTTCTGGAACGCGCCAAGCAACTTCCGTTGCCGCTGCTGATCAAACCTGCTGCAGGCGGCGGCGGCAAGGGTATGCGCGTGGTACGCGACGCGGCGCAACTGGAAGCCGAAATCGAACGCGCCCGCAGCGAGGGCCAACGCTATTTTGGCGACGGCCGTTTATACGTCGAAAAATATATTGAAAACCCGCGCCATATCGAAGTGCAGATTCTGGGTGACGCACAGGGCAACATCATCCACCTGTTTGAACGCGAATGCTCGGTGCAGCGCCGCTTCCAGAAAATTGTAGAGGAATCGCCCTCGCCCGCCCTGGATTCAAACCTGCGCGCAGAAGTCTGCGAAACCGCCGCTGGAATCGCGCGCAAGGCCGGCTACCGGAACGCCGGCACGGTGGAATTTATTTTCGGCCAAAGCGATACCGGCGAGGCCGAATTCTATTTCCTGGAAACCAACACGCGTCTGCAAGTCGAGCACCCGGTAACCGAGGCCATTACCGGCATCGACCTGGTGCAAGAACAGCTACGCATCGCCGCCGGCGAACCCCTGGGTTACGAGCAAGCAGACGTTATAACCCAAGGCCACGCCATCGAACTGCGTATCTATGCCGAAGACGCCGCCAGTAGTTTTACGCCCACTACCGGCCCGGTTCTCGTTTGGCGTGAACCCGTGGGCGTAGGCCTGCGTACGGACAGCGGTATTAAGGCGGGCCAGGAAATCACCGCTTCGTTCGATCCCATGCTGGCCAAACTGATTGTCTCCGGCGCCACCCGTGATGAGGCTCGTAGCCGCGCTGTAGCGGCGCTGGGAGAGCTGGTGTTACTCGGCTGCAAAACCAATACGGATTTTCTGCGCCGCTTATTGCAACATCCCGCGTTTATCGCAGGCGACGTCCATACCGGCTTTCTCGATGCCAACCCGCAAATTGCGGATGAACCCGAAGTTCCCGCAAACACGCTGAACAAATTGCTGGCCACCGCCGCGTTGATGACCCGCCCCATGCGTGACGTGGCCGATACCGTGCCTAGCCTGCACGCACAAATAGGCGCATGGCAGAATTGATTAAAAAATGATTAACCACAGAGAAACAGAGGGCATAGAAAGAAACAAAAAATTTGTTTCCTGGCTTTTGCGCTCTTCCTGTTCCTCGTGGTTTACGTATTTTGCTTCCCTGTTCCCCTGCTCCTCTGTGGTTAATCATTCTTCACACATACAACTATGAAGCACGGATTCAAACTCGGCGATACCGAATACGACGTGGCGTTGTCGCGCGCCGTTCAGGGTTATGTATTACACAAAGATAATGCTGATACGCCGTTCAATTTAGTCAAAGGCGAAATCGGCAATTGGGGACTGCATGCCCACGGTGAGATTCACCATATCACCGTCGCCACCCACGGCGATGATGTTTTCATCCATCTGGACGGCACCACCCATCACCTTCGCTACGAGCACCCGCTGCAACGCCTGGCCGAACTTGCCGAGGGCGGCGCACAAGACAGCGTTCGCGCCACCATGCCCGGCAGTCTCGTTTCGTTGAACGTAGAGCCCGGCCAAAGCGTAAACAAAGGCGACAATCTGCTGGTAATGGAAAGCATGAAAATGGAGACAAGCATTAGCGCCGCACAGGACGGTGTGGTCGCCGAAATCCATGTCGGCGTGGGCGAGACGTTCGATAAGGATGCGGTGCTGATTACCTTTGTTACTGAGGAAACGGAATGAAACGCATTGTTTCCGCACTCAATACGCGCTCGGAAAGCTTCCGAGCCAACGCCGAACACAACCGCGGGCTCGCGCGTCAATTTCGCGAGAAGCAGGATAACGCGCGCCACAATCGGCCCGAGCGCGACATCGAACGCCTGCGCCGGCAGAAAAAACTTACCGTCCGCGAACGGCTCGATCTGCTGCTCGACGCGGGCACTCCCTACCTGGAATTGTCGTCCCTGGCCGCAAACGAAGCCTACGGCGGTGACGTGCCTGCGGCGGCCGTGGTTTCTGGCATCGGCGTCGTGTCCGGACGCGAGGTGATGATTATCGGCGGCGACGCCAGCGTGAAAGGCGGCGCCTGGTATCCGCTAACGGTAAAGAAAATCGTGCGGGCGCTGGATATCGCCATCGAAAACCGATTGCCGGTGGT
Source organism: Salinisphaeraceae bacterium (assembly GCA_041688215.1). Lineage (GTDB taxonomy): Bacteria > Pseudomonadota > Gammaproteobacteria > Nevskiales > Salinisphaeraceae > JBDNIO01. The sequence continues at coordinate 11,711 of JBDNIO010000204.1, forward strand.
GCATCTCTGCGATTCCGCCGGCGGGTTCCTGCCGGAACAGGCGGATATTTTTGCCGACAAATATTACGCCGGGCGTATTTTTCGCAACCAGTGCGTGCTCTCGAAAATGGGGGTGCAGCAAGTTTCCGTCGTTCTAGGACACTGCACGGCCGGCGGCGCCTATGTGCCGGGTTTATCCGACTACAATGTGATCGTGCGCGGCACCGGCGCGATCTTTCTTGCAGGCCCGCCGTTGGTCAAGGCCGCGACCGGCGAGGAAGTTACGGTAGACGAACTCGGGGGCGCGGACATGCACACCAGCGTCTCCGGCACGGCCGATTATCCGGCGTCTTCCGAGGAAGAAGCGATAGCCATTGCGCGCGACATCGTGGCCCAGTTCAAGACACCGGACAAAGCCCGTATCGAATGGCAGGAACCGGAAGCGCCTTACTACGACCCGGCCGAGTTGTACGGCATTCTGCCGCGCGACATCAAACAGCAGTTCGACATGCACGAGGTGATTGCGCGTCTGGTGGATGGCTCGCGCTTTCACGAATATCAGCCCAAATACGGCACCACACTCATCTGCGGCTACGCGCACTTATGGGGCTACAAGGTTGGCATCCTGGCCAACAACGGCGTGCTGTTTAACGACAGCGCGTTAAAAGGCGCGCACTTTATTGAACTATGCAATCAGGCGCGCACGCCGATTATTTTTCTGCAGAACATTACCGGTTTCATGGTCGGTAAATATTACGAAGAACAGGGCATAACCAAGGACGGCGCCAAGATGATCATGGCGGTTACTGGCTGCGAAGTGCCCAAGTTCACGGTCATGTGTCACGGCTCGTTTGGCGCGGGTAATTACGGCATGTCTGGGCGCGCATTTGATTCGCGTTTTCTGTTTACCTGGCCGCAGCACGAAATATCCGTAATGGGCGCCGAGCAGGCCGCTAACACCCTGGCCGAGGTCAAGGTGCGGCAACTGGCGCGGGCGGGCGAAACCCTAACCGATGAACAGATCGCCGAAATCCGCGAACCGGTACTGGCGGATTTCAAACGCAAATCCAGCGCCTACTGGTCCACCTCCGAGATCTGGGATGATGGCATACTGGACCCGGTCGATACCCGCAATGCGCTGGGTATTGCCATCTCCGCCGCGCTGAATACCCCTATAAAAGAACCAGGGTATGGCGTCTTTAGAATGTAATAACACCTCTGGGAGAGGGTTGGGGTGAGGGGCGGAATCTGGCGCCCTGTAAGCAAGCCTATTGGGTTATGACGCTTTACCCCTCACCCTTTCGCTTCGCTCAGCGCGCTACACTTGCTCTCCCCATGAAGCATGGGGAGAGGGGATAAAGAGAAATCTGAGCATGTTAGAACCTAGCCTGAGCTACACACTTAAAGATATCGAAATCAGCCGGCGCAGCCGCTTGTTCGTGATCATGCTGCGCGTGTTTCTGAAACCACTGATGCGCTGGTTCATGCGCGGCTCGGCCAATCGCGTGGCCAAAGGCCAGTTGCAGCTTGCGAGCCGACGTTGCAAGGACACAGCGGGCCTGCCACAGGATTACCGCATTATCGGACGCGTACCCGGCCCTACCGTTGGCGATATCGATGACAGCAGCAAAACCGTGCTGCTCTGGCTACACGGCGGCGGCTTTCTGGTGCCGGCCTCGCCGGAAGTGCATTTAAGACTGCTTGCACTGCTATGCAAGGAACTGAAGGCCACTGGATTTTTACCCGACTACCGCCTGGCCCCGTTCAATAAATTCCCCGCCGCGCTGGACGATGCCGAGCGCGCCTACCGCGGCTTGCTGGACGCAGGTTTCGCGCCCGAACGCATTGTTATTTGCGGTGATTCCGCGGGCGGGCACTTAAGCCTGAGCGTAATCCAGCGCATCCGCAAAGCGGAGTTGCCCATGCCCGCCTGCGTGGTGGCGCTGTCACCAGTAACCGAAATGGGCCGCGTGCATGCTCCACCCTCGCGGGCACGCAACAACCGCATTGACGCCATCATCCCCATGGGATCATTTGGCAATGTGGACGACTGGTTCGCCGGCGACTGGGACGCGTCTGATCCGGAACTCTCGCCGCTGTACGCCGACTTTACCGGCTTTCCGCCCCTGTATTTCGTGGTTGGCGAGAAGGAAGTTTTACGCGATGATTCGGTACTTGCCGCCCACCAGGCACGCCAAGCCGGCGTCGAAACACAACTGGACGTATGGCCGCATTTGCCCCACGCCTTCGTGCTGTTTGAAGCGCTGTTCACGGAAACCGCCGTCGCGCGCCACGATATTGCAGAATTTATTCGCGGCCATTTGCCGGACTAAAACACCTTAAGGGGGAAACGATTTGATCGCCTTGCCATGCCTGCCACTGACACGCCAGATTACCCGCGCACCCAGCCTGACCAGCGTTACCCGTATCGACCGTAGCGCCGAATGCGACCCGCTTGCAGTCGGCATGACAACGGACGGCGTCGAGCGCATCTGGGCCGCGGTGCAAACGCTTTACAAAACCCGTTTGCATCCTTCGCTGACGCTGCTCATCCGCCGGCACGGACAAGTCGTCATGAAACGCGCGATTGGTTGTGCCGATGGCAATTTACCCGGCCAAACCGGTCCTCAAGTCGCGCTGGACCCGGACGCGCCGCAGTGCATTTTCTCCGCTTCCAAAGCAGTCACCGCCTTGCTGATCCACAAACTGGTGGAAGATGGCGAATTACGGCTCACCGACCGCATCGCCGACTATATTCCCGAATTTGCGCAAAACGGTAAACAGGACATCAGCATCCGCGGGCTGCTTACGCACCGCGCGGGCGTGCCCTTCATTCCGCGCGAGCAAGCCGAGCCAGACCTGTTACTCGACTGGGACCGCATCGTACAAATGATTTGCGAGATGCCCCCCCCACTACCCTAACCCCGCAACCGTGGCCTACCACGCGCTGACCAGCGGCTTCATCACTGGCGAAGTGGTGAAACGCGTAGCCGGTATTGAATTGACTACTGCACTCGATCAGTGGATACGCAAACCCCTGGGCTGCCGCCACCTGACCTACGGACTGGCGCGCGCCGATCGCGGCGAACTGGCGCAAAACGCCTTCACCGGGCCACCCGCGATCTGGCCGTTATCCAGCTACATCCGACGCATTACCGGCGTGCCCTTTCGCGAAGCGACGGAGGTTTCCTGCGAAGATACCTTTCTTTCTTCCGTAGTCCCCGCCGGAAATATCCACGCCTCGGCCGACGACCTGAACCGGGTTTTTCAGATGCTACTGAACGGCGGCGAACTCGACGGAGTACGGGTGTTGAAAGAAAAGACAGTATTGAACGCCATACGCCCAGTCGGCCGTATCCGCCGTGACCGTGCGCTGCACATTCCCATCCGTTATTCCGCCGGATTCATGCTCGGCGAAAACCCCTTCGGCCTGTATGGACCGCGCTGCGGCCAAGCCTTCGGGCATCTTGGTTTTGTGAATATTCTTGGCTGGGCCGACCCGCAGCGGCAAATCGCGGTAAGTTTTCTGAATACCGGAAAATCGATATCACCTACCGGTGTAATACGCCTGTCCGGTGTGCTCAACAGCATTTCACGCGAGTGCGCGCCGGTTTAATTCAAAGCATTAACCGCAGAGGACGCAGAGCGCGCAGAGAGAAGCATTGCGCTCTTATTATCTCAGCGTTCTCTGCGTCCTCTGCGGTAAAATTTTATTGTCCGAACAGACTTCATTGGCTGTTTTTCTTGATGCGATCGGCAGCAGACTTGCGTTTACTAGGCGTTTTTCTCTTCGGCTTTTGCGCAGTGATGGCCTCTTCCAGTTCGGCTAGCGCTTCGCCGGCGTAAACCGCCAGCGACTGCAGTTTCAGCAGGGCGTCGCGGCTGCCGATAAAGCCAATTGCGACGTGCTCGGCGTAACCGATTACGGTAACGTTAAGCGCGTACCCGTCAAACAGGAACGACATCGGGTACATGGCCTCAAGTTCCGCCCCCATCAGATACAGCTTGTGTCTGGAAAGCACCACGTTGGAGACGACAAAGTTAAAAATCGGCAGGAGCTTGGCCAGCGTGCCGGTCATCTGGCCCAGGATTAACGGCGCAAGCCCGGTTAACACCAGATTATCCAGCGCCAGCCGTGACATCGCCTGCAAATCCGCTTTCGCGCGCTTGGTTGCGGCGTGAATATTCTGCAGGCATTGCACCGGGTCGGCTTCGTCCATACCCAGCGGGCACACAAAGCCAGACACCGCGTTGCCGCCTTTTTCGTCACGCTCCAGCCCAATGGGTACTGAAGCCATTAACGAGGTTTTCGGCAAGGCCCGCTGCTCAAGCAGATACCGGCGCGTGGCGACACCGGTACGTTGAACAGGCTTTTGGGCGTATCCATGGAAGCGCGCACCATGCTGTTCTTACCGCGACTCATGCCCACCAGTTTCGCGGCCAGTTCGCCCACGCCGCCCGCCTGTTTGAATACCAACGCCAGAGCCACACGCAGTTGCTCGCCACGGCGTCTGGCTTTTGCCTGGGCGCCCTTCGGTACTTTCACAAAGCCAAGCGAACCCATGTCCTCCGGGTCGGTTTTCAGCCATTGGCGCGTCATGACCATGGCGCCCATACCGTCTATGGCGCAGTGGTGGGCCTTGAAGTAGAACGCGAAACGATTGCCTTCCAGACCTTCGATGATGTGCATTTCCCAAAGCGGGCGACCGAAGTCCAGCGGGTGGGAATGCAGGCGTGAAACCAGCACGCCAAGCTCGCGCTCTCCGCCGGGGCGCGGCAGGGCGGAATGGCGCACGTGATATTCCATGTCCATATCGTCCACCTCTACCCAGCCGGGCAGCAGCGTCGATACACCGATATGTTGCAACCGGCTGTTAAACGGCTCGGGCAGAAACGGCTCGGTGCGCAAACGCTCCACCAGCGTGCGAAAGAAATCCTCAGGCGTGTTTTCGGGCAGGCGGAAGGTGAGCATGCATCGGCGTCCGCGTGGACTCCATGCGCAGGAAGGCGGCATCAATTGGACTCAGTCGTTTCATTTTTATTCCTGGCGGCTGTGTATCAGCCGAGCACAATATTTTTATTTTTACAACGTCTATTAGAACGCATATCCGCCGAAAATAACCACCCCGTACATGTTAATTCGTTTGGGTGGTTCCAACGGCAACACAAGCACCTATTGATCCGGCTAGGTGAAGTATTAACTCAAGTTTCGGAGTTCATTTTGAGCACAAAAGTACCAGTAACTTATTGATTTAAGAATAAAAAGGGTCTTGCGCGTGGTAAAGTGTTGATTCTCAAATCCCAACATCAAAACCACGGAAGATCCACATGAATA
>JBDNIO010000030.1:0-6846 GCA_041688215.1 Salinisphaeraceae bacterium
AGTCAAAAAGCCAGCTTTATTCCGCGATCAACCGGCCCAGATCGCGCACCGCCACCGATAATTGCGCAAACCCATGGGCCTCGCCGCTTTTCAGTTCCTGCAGGCGCGAACGCACAAAACCAACGATTGGGCCGCGCGCCGTGCGCCAGGCATTGATCCGCGCCTTGGCGTTTTCGCCCGACTGGGTAAGCACATCCGCGACGATGCGCTGATGCGCCAGATAACAGTCATCGCGCAGGCTGGCACGGGCCAGCGCGGGCCAGCGACCATCGGCTTGCAGTGCCTGGATGGCGCCTAGTAGCCACGGCAGATTCAGCCAGGCGCCGACTTCGTAATACAACCCGGCAATCGTATCCAGATCGTCTTCGTTTAGCTGCGCCAGCAGCAGAATGTCCAGTGCGCCGCCGGCATTATGGACCGATGCCAGCCGCCGGGCCAGGGCGTCTGGCACCCCGGACTCGATCAGTTCGGCTTGTTCCTTTTGCCACTGCTTCTGATACTGGCCGCACAGGAAGTTCGGCAATTCCTGCAACAAACGGCGGGCGCTGGCGCCGTAGCCATCAATCCACTCCTGGATGGAGGCGTCAGCCTGCGCGCGAATGGCCATCCAGCCAATTGCATGTTTGATCAGCCCGGCCACTATCTTGAGCAGACGATACTGCTGGCCGGTGGAAATCTGATTATCCAGCGCCTCGATATCCGACCAGATCGCCTCGGCATCGAACAGGCCGCTGGCCAGAATGAAAGCACGTACGACGGACGCCAGAGGCACGCCGTTTTCATTGGCCAGACGATGCGCCATAGCCACGCCCATGCGGTCGACCATCTGATTGGTGGCCAGCGTTGCGATAATTTCGCGCCGCAGGCGATGCTGTTCGATATCGTCGGCATGGGCGCTGCGCATGGGTGCCGGGAAGCCCTCAAGCAGCACCGATTCCAGGTAAGGTTCCGCGGGCAATTCCGAATCCAGCACCGCCGCCAGCAGGGATATCTTGCTATAGGACACCAGCACGGCCAGCTCCGGGCGCGTCAGCCCCTGTTGGTTGCGCGCGCGCTCTTCAATGCCCTCTTCGTCGGGCAGGCCCTCGATCTTGCGATCCAGCAGGCCGTCCCGTTCCAGGTCGCGAATCAGGTTCACATGCTCATCCAGACGTTGCGCGGCATCGCCTTCGAGTACGCTGATTAGCTGGGTTTGCAGGTAATTGGTGCGCAATACCAAATCAATTACGCCGTCGGTCATCTGCGCCAGCAATTCATTGCGCGATTCGCGGGTGAGCTCGCCCGACGCCACGGCCTGATTCAGGGCAATCTTGATATTGACTTCCATATCGGACGAATCCACGCCGCCTGAGTTGTCAATCGCGTCGGTATTCAAACGGCCACCGGCGCGCGCGAATTCAATGCGCCCGGCCTGGGTCAGGCCCAGATTTCCGCCCTCGCCGATCACCTTGCAGCGCAGCTCGCGGCCGTCGACGCGCACGCTGTCATTGGCGCGGTCGCCGACTTCGATATGGCCTTCCAGGGCCGACTTTACATAGGTGCCGATGCCGCCGTTCCAGAGCAGGTCGGCCGGCGCCTGCAACAGCGCATGAATCAGCTCTGTGGGCGCAAGTTTTGCCTGCGTAATCCCCAGGGCCTGGCGCGCGGCTTCGGACAATTCGATTACCTTGTCGCTGCGCGAATAAATACCGCCGCCTGCGGAAATCAGGTTGACATCGTAATCCGTCCAGGCCGAGCGCGGCAGCTTGAACAGGCGCTCGCGTTCGGCAAAACTGGTGTCCGGGTCAGGGTCCGGATCAATAAAGATATGCAGGTGGTTAAACGCCGCCAGCAGTTTGATGTGGCGTGACAGCAACATGCCGTTGCCGAAAACATCGCCCGCCATATCGCCAATACCGACGACGCTAAAATCCTGGCTTTGCGTATCAACACCCATTTCGCGGAAATGACGCTTAACCCCTTCCCAGGCGCCGCGCGCGGTTATGCCCATAACCTTGTGGTCGTACCCGGCGGACCCGCCCGAGGCGAAGGCATCGTCCAGCCAGAAATCGTATTCGCGCGACAGCGCATTGGCAATATCGGAAAAACTTGCCGTGCCCTTGTCCGCCGCCACCACTAAATACGGGTCGTCCTCGTCGTGGCGCACTACATCCTGCGGCGGCACGACCTGTTCACCCACATTGTTATCAGTAATATCCAGCAGGCCGCGGATAAAGGTTTGATAGCAGGCAATACCCCGTTGTTGCCGCGCCTCACGGTCTTCGTTGGCCGGCGCGTGCTTGACCACAAACCCGCCCTTGGCGCCGACCGGTACGATGACCGCGTTCTTTACCATCTGCGCCTTCATCAGGCCCAGTACTTCGGTGCGGAAATCCTCGCGCCGATCCGACCAGCGCAGGCCGCCGCGCGCCACCTTGCCGCCCCGCAGGTGCACGCCTTCAACCTGGGGCGAGTACACAAAGGCCTCGAACATGGGCAGCGGCTGCGGCAGTTCGGGCACTTTGGCGGAATCCATTTTTAGGCTGATGTAGGGCTTGGGATTGCCTTCTTGATCAGTTTGAAAATAGTTAGTACGCAGACCGGCCAGAATTACGCCGAGTACGGCGCGCAACACGCGGTCGGCGTCCAGACTCGCCACCGCATCCAGGCCACGGTCGATGGCCTGCAGCAGTTCGGTGCTGCGGCGCTCGCGATCGCCCTCCATCGCCGGATTGAAGCGCACAAAAAACAGCGCGACCAACTGCACCACCAGCGCGCTGTGCCCGGCCAGTAACTGTTCGACATAATTCTGGCTATAGGGCAACTGCGTCTGTAGTAGATAACGGGTAATAGTGCGCACCAGCGCCACCCGGCGCCAATCCAGCCCGGCCCCGATCACCAGCCGGTTCAAACCATCATCTTCCGCCAAGCCCAGCCAGGTTTTGGAGAACGCGGTTTCTACCCGCGCCGCATGGGTTGCCGCATTTGGCGCGCCCGCATGGGTGGCGCGAAATTCATGCATCCAGGGTGTGGCCCCACTGGCTGTTTGCAGATGAAACGGTCGCTGGGTTTGCACATTCAGACCAAAGTTCTGCAACACCGGCAACACCGCCGCTAGTGGTGTTTCTGCGCCATAGCCATATATTTTCAGGCGCAAATAGCCGTCTGACTCTGTGGTCAGCAGACGCATCGCCGGCTGTTCGTCTGCCAGTGCCGCCAAGAACTGTGCGTCGGCCACGGCTTCTTCCGCGCTAACATGCTCCGTATAGGCGCTGGAAAATGCGCCGGCATATTCAATATTTAATGCCTGCGCCTGTGCCGGGTCTTCGAGCGCGTCCAGCGCATCATTAAAACCGTCGCGCCAGGTGCGGGTTACGGCCAGCAGGCTGTTTTCGATTTCTGCAACCGGCTGCCCGATTTCGCTACCCGCCGTGGTGGCCACAATCACATGAATGCGCACCAGCGCGCCGCGCAGGAACTGGGCGCTGGATTCCTGGTGTTCGCCACCGAGCTGCTGCGCCAGCACCCCGGCCAGTTGCTGGCGCAGGGTCAGCGAATAGCGTTCGCGCGGCACATAGATCAGCGCCGAGAAAAACCGCCCGTAGCGATCACGCCGCAGGAACAGCCGCAGGCGTTGCGACTCGCGCAGGGCAACCACACCCATGGCGGTATCGTAGAGTTCGTCTTCGGCGCTCTGGAATAGTTCGTCGCGCGGGAAGGTTTCCAGTACATAGCGCAGCGTTTTCGCGCTGTGACTGCGCGGGCGCAGCGCGGCGCGCGCCGTGATTTCGGACACCTTGCGCCGCAGCATAGGAATATGGCGCGGGCTTGAGGCGTAGGCCTCACTGGAAAACAGCCCCAGCAGGCGGTGCGCGCCGACGACGTTGCCGGCGTCGTCCAGGCGCTTGATGGCAATCACGTCCATGTGTTCGGCGTGATGAATCCAGGCCTGGGTATTGGCCTTGGTCACCACCAGCAAACGTGCTGAGAGCGCGTACTTGTCGATTTCTGCGGCCGGTGCCACGTAGCCGTCCGGGTCCAGACCGGGCAGGTCCTCGCGCAGCAGGCCCAGGCTCGAGCCGGGGTCATTGGTCATGATCTCGTCGCTGGGGTTAACGCTGCGGCCGCGATACCCGAGAAAAGTGAAATGATCGTCCGCAAGCCAGCGCAGAAAGGCCTGTACTTCGGCGCATTCATCCGGATCAACCCCGCTGGGCACGCGCTCGAATTCAGAAATAACCGCCTGGATTTGCCGGCGCATAGCCTGCCAGTCATCCACCACCACCCGCAGATCGTTCAGATTACGCGCCAGTCGACGCTGTACATCGTCACGGCGCTGTGCGTCCAGCGCATCGAACTGGATATGGATTAACGACTCTTCATCGCCGTGGCTGTCGTTGCCTGCCATGCCGAGCACTTCGGACAAACCGCCCTGTTCGTTGCGCCGCATGCGCATAACCGGGTGCAGCAGCCAGTCAATCGCGCCGCCACTTTCACGCACTGCCAGGCTCACCGTATCTACAAGAAACGGCATGTCTTCGGTTACGGTAAACACGCCGTCCTGCCCGGCAGTGGTACCGGCAGCCTGCACGTCAATTTTTACTTCCCCGGGTTTTCGCTGGGCGGCCAGTTGCAAATGGGTGCGTGCCACCTGCAAAAGATTTTCAGGTGGGCGCGCCTGCAGATGCTCCGGGTGCGCCGCGCCGTAATAAGCCCGCAGGAAGCGGGTCAGCTCGGTAGTATCTGCGCTGTCCCCCGACGACTCGAGCAACGCCAGTAATTGCATTATTTGCGTTTGTGCGTCCGCTGACGACATGCACTTCTCCGATTTCGCCCAAGTTTATTATTTGGCGAGACTAACGCCAGAACGCCTTTGGTACCAAGTCTAATCGAACTCGGAATCGACCTTTTCGCGCAGATCCGCCTGGTTTTCAGGCGCTGCCGCCTGGAACGCCGCCAGCGCCATACACGTGCGGTAAATCCGGCGGATGGTGGGGTAATCGCTTAAATCCACAGCGTAACGCTCGGCCAGACTCACCTGCGGCACCAGACACACATCGGCCAGGCTTGGCGTCTTGCCGAAACAGTAGGCGTCTGCTTCAGCCGTCTGCAGCAGCACCGATTCCATGGGCGCAAACGCCTTATGCACCCAGTGCCTGAACCATTCGCGGCGCTTGTCGTGATCCACCTCCATTTTGTCGCGTAGATAACGCAATACGCGCAGATTGTTCAGCGGGTGGGTATCGGCAATGGCGATTTGCGTGAACGAACGGATGTTGGCGCGCATATCGATATCGTCGGGCAGCAGCGCACGCTCGGGGTAGCGTTCTTCCAGATATTCCAGAATAGCTGACGACTGCGAAATCACCAGATTATCGCGCACGAGCAGCGCCGGAATCAGGCCCTGCGGGTTCAGGTTCAGATAGGCCAGGCGGTCGGCCTTGGCATTATCCAGATCGGTATAAATCGACTTGTAGGACACACCTTTATAGTTAAGAGCGATGCGTACACGGTGCGCCGAGGCGCTGCGGTAGTGGGTATATAGCTGGAGCATTTCTAACTTTCGGGTGTAACGAACCTGCATATTATCAGACTCGGTATTGTTGCTTAGTCATCGGTCGCCGGCCATAGCCAGGCGGCACCGCGTACGCCGCTGGCGTCGCCATGTTGGGCGCGGCACAAACGGGTGACGACCGAGTCCGAGAAAACAAACGCCTGCCAGTGCCGGGGTACGTTTTCATACAACCTGTGTATCTGCGACAAGCCCCCGCCGAGCACGATAACTTCCGGGTCCAGAATATTGATCACACTGGCCAGGCCGCGTGCGAGACGATATTCATAGGCCTGCAGCGTGGTCTCGGCCAGGGACTCGCCCTCCCCTGCACGGGTAACAATAGCTACGGCGTCGAGTTCGGCGCCGCTGCGGCGCCGGTAATCTGCGGCCAGGCCCGGCCCGGATACCCAGGTTTCCAGGCAACCATTGCGTCCACACCAGCATGGATTGCCGGGCGATTCCTGCGGCAGCGGCCACGGCAGCGGGTTATGCCCCCATTCACCGGCGATGGCATTCGGCCCGCGCAGCAGGCGACCTGCAATGACTGCCCCGCCGCCGACGCCCGTCCCCAGAATTACTGCGAAAACACTGGCCGCGCCGGCTGCGGCGCCGTCGCAAGATTCAGACACAGCCAGGCAATCAGCATCATTGGCCAGACGCAGTTTGCGCGCTAACGCGGCTTCCAGATCCGCCTGCAAGGGCATGCCATTCAGGCAGGTGGAATTGGCGTTCTTGAGCAGCCCCGTCCCGGGATTGATTGCGCCGGGGGTACAAATGCCTGTGGGTAACGGGCCGCTGCCGACTTCCTGTTCCAGCTGCTGCACAAGCTCGGCAATCGTGGCGACTGTGGCGGCATAGTCGCCCGTGGGCGTGTCCACGCGCCGTCGCGCGATGGTTTTCGCATCGTCCGTTAAAACGGCGGCTTCAATCTTGGTACCACCCAGGTCGACGCCCAGGCGCCAGGTATTGTTCATAAAAGCATCATCGTTGCTGCATCCTGTGGCAACAGTCCTGCGTTACTAATAGTGCCACGACCCCGAAGCAATGGAGCATAAAAATGCGCCGCATCAAACTCAAAGCCCATGTAATCCTTAAGGCCCGCGTAATCCTGTTTTCAATCGCCAACATACTGGTTCCCGGTGGCATGCCGTTTGGTCTGGTTGACCATCCGCCGGAAGCCCAGGATAGTTAAACCTGCAGGCGTTTGATCAGCGCCTGCAAAACCGGCCCACAGGGGCGGTCGAGCTTCAGGCTTGCAATATCATCAGCCCGCGTGCGGCCGCGGTTGAGAATCGCCACCGGGCGATTGCTGC
>JBDNIO010000205.1:0-45426 GCA_041688215.1 Salinisphaeraceae bacterium
GCCGCTTCTACCCCATGACGGCATTCAATTCCGCTCTTGGGCTTGCTGCTCATGCATCAGCCCCTACCTATGAAACGCTCTACAATGGCCAATGGACTCACCCGACAGCATGATTGGCAATGAACCGGATAGGCACGGTTTTTACTTGCGGGCCTTGGCGAGAATCATTGCTAAAAAGGCATATCGGCCAGCGGCGACGACGCCGAGGCGTAGCGCCGACGTGGCATACGGCCGGCCAGGAAGGCCTCGCGGCCAGCTTCCACGGCTTTACGCATGGCCGATGCCATGAGCACCGGATTTTTGGCTTCGGCAATGGCGGTATTCATTAAAACACCATCACAGCCCAGTTCCATCGCAATGGCCGCATCGGATGCCGTGCCTACACCGGCATCCACCAGTACCGGCACTTTGGCATTCTCGATAATGGTAAGGATATTGTATTTATTCTGTATGCCCAGGCCGGAGCCCATCGGTGCGGCTAGCGGCATGATGGCAACGCAGCCGATGTCTTCCAGGCGCTGCGCGGTAATGGGGTCGTCGCTGGTGTAGACCATCACCTCAAAGCCATCGGCGACCAGGGTTCTGGCGGCTTCCAGGGTGGCGGGCACATCCGGGTAAAGGGTTTTCGGGTCGCCGAGAACTTCCAGTTTTACCAGATTATGGCCGTCCAGCAATTCACGCGCGAGGCGGCAGGTATGCACCGCTTCCTCTGCGGTATAGCAGCCGGCGGTATTTGGCAGAATCGTGTATTGGTCGGGCGGGATAACGTCCAGCAGGTTGGGTTCATCCGGGTTCTGGCCTATGTTGCTGCGACGAATGGCCACGGTAACGATTTCGGCGCCGGAGGCCTGGATGGCTGCGGCGGTCTGGTCCATATCCCGGTATTTGCCGGTGCCTACCAGCAGGCGTGAGTGGTAGGTTTTGTTGGCTATTTTTAGTGGGGTGGGTGTGATTTTGGCTGTCATTAGGTTGCTGTGTAGTTGGGATGTTTGGATGGGTAACGTGTGATGTGCTCTTTGGTATCTTGGGATGTTCGTGCATCTTGCACTCACTCAATTATAGTCTGGCCCGGCCGCACATTCATGTGCGGCGTTCGCCGGGCGCGAGCAATGCTCGCGCTAATCCGGCTCACCCACCCCCAATAGCATGAACTATTTCCAGGCGGTCGCCGCTTTGTACTTGCTGGCTGGCATGCGCGGAGCGGGGCACGATGCTGTTGTTGAGTTCAACCGCAATACGCTGGCCGCTGATGTCGAGCGCGTCGAGTAATTCAGAAACTGTCAGCGGGCCGGCAAACTCTTTGAACGCACCATTGATCTGGATTTGCATACTTGATTATGTTGGGATGAAGTACATGGCCTGCAACCGCACACGGGCCTGTGAGCCAATAGCATACTGATCGATGCTGTAGTTAGCGAACCTTCCAGGTTATTAGTAATCTGAGCGGTGTACATGCCAAGCAGTGGCCAGGTTGTTGCTACACTGCGCAAATCTTTTTCAGGAGCACGCCTCATGCCACGTCCGCTCAAGATTATTTTAGCTATTTTAGGCGTCCTCATCGCGGCTATCGTAGCGGTGGCGATCGCCTTGCCACTGTTCTTTGATCCCAACGACTACAAGGATAAAATCGCGGCCGCCGTGCAGGAGAAAACGGGACGCGAGCTTACTATGTCCGGCAAGATCGAGCTGTCGGTATTTCCCTGGCTGGGGGCGCGTATCGGCGAAACCCGGCTTGCCAATGCCAAGGGCTTCGGCGAGGAACCCTTTGCCGAGATGGAAAGCGTGGACGTGCGGGTGAAATTGTTGCCCCTGCTCAGAAAACAGATAGAAATAGGCACAGTCGCGCTCGATGGCCTGCGTTTGCGCCTGGCCCGTAACGCCAGCGGCGAAACCAACTGGGATGACCTGGTAGAGGCCTTTGCCGAGGATGATGCGACAGCCGACCCCAAGCCTGAGGAAAAAACCGAAGAGGGTTTAACCCTGCCCGAGTTTGAAATCGGTGCAATCGAGATCAGCGACGCCGCAATCTCCTGGCGCGACGCCCAGAATGACAGCCACTACGAATTAAGCGATTTGCAGCTCTCGACGGGGCGTTTAACCGCGGACGAACCCTTCCGCCTGGAAAACAGCTTCAACGCCGTGGACGGCAATGGCCTGTCGGCGCGCATCAATTTTGTAACCGAGGCGCAAGCCGATCTGGGGGGCCAGTTTTACCGTATGCGAGATTTGTTCCTGAACATCCTCGCCGAAGGCGACGCGGTGCCGGGCAAAAAGCAGCAGCTATCACTCAGTGGCAACGCTGAAGTCGACATGCAGGCCAGCCGCATGAAGGTGTCCGATCTGATGCTGCAAGCCGCAGGCCTTACGCTGACGGGTAGCGTGGACGGCAATAACCTGGTCAATGCGCCCGAATTCAATGGCCGCATTACCATCAAGGAATTCAACCCGAGATCGGTCATGAAACAACTCGGGATAACGCCTCCGGAAACCGCAAATAGCAGTGCGCTGACCACCGCCGGCCTGGACGCTCAGTTTGAAGCTACAACTGAGCGCGCCGCGCTGAAACAAGTTTTTCTGCAACTCGACAGCACCGCCATCAAGGGCGATGCTTCGGTGAGGAACTTCAGCAATCCGGCAGCTGATTTCAAATTCGAGCTCGACAAGATCAATCTCGACGACTATCTGCCGCCCGAATCTAAAGACAAATCGCAAGCGAGCGCCGAGGAGGCCACCAGTGCGGAATTCAATCTGGATGCACTGAAAGACCTTAAACTCGATGGCCGGATCACCGCCGACCAGTTAACCGTGGCCAATCTGAAGATAGACAAGGCCGAGCTCGCGGTAACCGCGCGCGTTGGCGTGCTTACCTTCGAGCCCCTGGGCGCCAATTTATACAATGGCGACCTGCGCGTGCGCGGCAAGGTAAATGCCAGTGGTAA
Organism: Salinisphaeraceae bacterium; assembly: GCA_041688215.1. Taxonomy (GTDB): domain Bacteria; phylum Pseudomonadota; class Gammaproteobacteria; order Nevskiales; family Salinisphaeraceae; genus JBDNIO01. The sequence goes on from JBDNIO010000205.1 coordinate 2,940, forward strand.
GCGCCCGAGCTATACCATCCACGGGGATATGGATGGCCTCACCTTCGGCCCATTGCTGAAAGACCTGGTCGGCACGGAAAAGCTGGATGGTCTGGCCAATCTGGAACTGGATGTAACCACCAGCGGCAACACCGTCGAGGCCATGAAACGGGATCTCGACGGCACCCTGGCATTTGAATTTCAGGATGGCACGTTTAACGACTTCAATCTCGCACAGCTATTGCGCACGGCGCGCGCGAATTTTCTTGGTAATACTGCCGCGGCCGCCGATAACGACGGTAGTACCCCGTTCAGCCGTTTTGCCGCGTCGTTTTCGGTTAGAGACGGGCTGTTGTCCGGCAAGGATCTGACCCTGGACACCAAGGCTCTGAAAGCCCAGGGCGGCGGCAACTTCAATATCGTTACCAATGCGCTGGACTATGTCATCAACGTGGTGATTTCCGAAGGTACCACCGACATCAAGGGCCTGCGCGAGCTACAAGGTGTAACCGTGCCGATCAAGCTAAGCGGCAACTTGCTGTCGCCGAATTACAGTATTGATATGGCAGGTGCCATCAAGGGTGTTGTGCAGCAAAAACTGCAGGAAGAGCGCGCCGAGCTGCAAGGCAAGATTGACGAGAAAAAGCAGGAGCTCAACGAAAAAGTTCAGAATAAGCTGCAGGAAGGTTTGTCGGACTTTTTCGGCGGCAAGGACAAGAACAAACCGCAAAGCGAACAACCCGCGCAATAACTAGTGTAGTGCGTCATTCTGTTTGGACTTTATACAACCACATGAAAAAGCGAAAAGTCGTCATTGCGAGGAAGCCCCGTGTAGCGGGGCTGACGCGGCAATCCAGTGGGAGCCGTATAGATTCGCAACGACTGCGGCACTAGATTGCCGCGCTTCGCTCGCAATGACGGGTTTTCGGACCCAGCACACTACTAGCGCCCATGCGTGCCTGTCTTGTTCTGTACCTGGCGCTGCTGGCGCATCCCGCACTCGCGGCAGACGTCGAATCGGTAACCGTGGCGCATGACGACGGCGTTTACAAAGTCTCGATGAGCGTTCTGGTGGACGTACCGGCCGCGGCCGCATACGCGGTAATGACAGACTTCGAAAACCTGCCCGAGGTTAATCAGAGCGTGGTATTTGCTGAACGCTTGCCGGGCAACCGCCTGCACACAAAAGTAGACATGTGCATCACCGTATTCTGCCGCAGTATCGAGCAGACGCAGCAGGTAAAAACCAGCGCGCCCGATACGCTACGTATGACAGTTATCCCGCAACTGAGCGATTTCAGTTTCGGCGTGGCGCAGTGGCGCTTTATGCCCGTTACAGCGCACAGCAGCCGCCTGTTCTTTAACGCCCAGCTACAGCCCGATTTCTGGATTCCACCGCTAATCGGCCCCTGGCTGGTAAAGAACAAGCTGCAGCAAGAGGCCCAGATTACATCCAGCGGAATAGAACGGGTCGCGCATGCCAGAGGCTACTGATTTCGCAGCTCCCCTGCTGGCGTGGTTCAAAAAACACGGGCGCCACAATCTGCCCTGGCAGCAACCGCGTACGCCGTATCGCGTGTGGGTGTCCGAAATCATGTTGCAACAAACCCAGGTAGGCACGGTCATCCCGTATTTCCAGGCCTTCATGCAGACATTCCCGAGCATTGCCGCACTGGCGGCAGCGGATAGCGATGAGGTCATGCAGCGCTGGGCCGGACTGGGATACTACGCGCGCGCCAGAAACCTGCATGCTGCGGCCAAACAGGTGGTAACAGAACACGACGGCGAACTGCCGGCCGATCCGGACGCATTGATGGCTCTGCCCGGTATCGGCCGCTCCACAGCCGGCGCCATCGCCAGCCTGGCTTTCGACATACCCGCAGCGTTGCTGGATGGCAACGCCAAACGTGTTTACGCCCGCTATTTTGGCGTACCCGGCTGGCCCGGCGAGGCGCGCATAGAAAAGCGCCTTTGGGCCTACGCTGAACAGCACACACCGAGGTTACGGCCGGCGGATTATGCGCAGGCCATCATGGATTTTGGCGCCACGGTGTGTACCCGAAAACGCCCGGCCTGCGATGCCTGCCCGGTTAGTGCAGGGTGCCGTGCGCTGGCCGAAAACGCCGTCGAATGCTATCCGTACCCGCGCCCCGGCAAGTTGCGACCGCTGCGCAAAATGCGCATGTTAATTTTACTTAGCGGGGACGCAGTATTCATGGAGAAGCGCCCTCCAGCGGGAATCTGGGGTGGGCTTTGGAGCCTGCCGGAAGTGCCAGAAAAAAGCGTGGCGCAAACCCATTGCAGTGAAAACCTGGGCGTCAGGCCCGGGAAACTGGAAACGCGAGATACCCTGAGGCACGGATTTACCCATTTTGAACTCGAAATCCAGCCATTGTTGGCGCGCGAAACTCAAACCCACGCCACCAGCGTTAGCGAAAACAATAACCAGCGCTGGTGTATACTGAACGACTTGCCGGCAATGCCGGCCCCGGTCAAACGCTTACTGCAAAACATTTCTAAAGCCTGAAACCTTATGACGAACACCGTACATTGCGTAAAACTCGACAAGGACGCCCCCGGCTTGCCACGCGCGCCGTTCCCCGGTGAGCTGGGCAAACGCTTGCACGAAAACGTATCGCAGGAGGCCTGGCAAACCTGGCTGGCCGAACAGACGCGGCTAATTAACGAATATAGTTTGCACTTGGCCGACCCCAAGGCGCGCCAGTTCCTGGCCGAGCAGATCGAGGAATATTTTTTCGGCAGCGGCGAAACCGCAAAAACCCACTACGTGCCGCCAAAACAGAAATAACTGCAGTACAAAATTGCGCCCGCCCTTGACGCATGCGCCCCACGTCGGTTTAATACGCGCCTCCCAGGCTGGTTTCTCCGGCTTCAAAACAATGGCCGAATAGCTCAGTTGGTAGAGCATACGACTGAAAATCGTAGTGTCGGTGGTTCAATTCCACCTTCGGCCACCATTTAAATCAGCGAATTAGTGTTTTGAGGTGTCGGTGTCAACGGCGTAGGGTCCAGAGGTCGAATCGCCAATTCACAGAGTTGACCATCGTGGCTTGAAGCAAGCCAAACCGTCTCCGGACTCTCCCTGGTTGATACGCTGATTCACGGCGATAGTCTAGGCGCTTAATCGTGTTTTCGATGATGTCGTGACTGTTCGACAATGAAAGCTACCGTTGAGTAAGACGAAACACCGTAGGGCACAAAATAAGTCAAGATTATTTTCCAGATAGGTGGTGCCAGACCAGCTGTTAACAAAGCCCCTTGGTTAATTTCTCCGCGGGTCTAATTCCCCGCAGCTTGCTGCGACATGACTGATCGATGCGTAGCGAGTACCAAGGCAATACCCCGCGGCTTGCCGCGGGGTTCTTTATTACGATGACTTATTGCACCTACCCTAGTGAAATATAAACCCTGCAAGTGTAAGCTTCCGGATATAAAAACCGAGGAGCTTACAAATGTTTAATCGCTATCTTTTTCTGGTGGGTGCAGCAAGCCTGTTTCTGGTCGCTGGCTGCGACGGTTCTGGGGACGGTCAGGTGCAGCCGCACAGCCAGGCCAACACGCCGGCGGTGGATGCAGCGAATTCGCAAAGCGCACCGCCCCCCCAGTCGGAAGAAGAGACTGGAAAGGTCGCGAATGTAGACCGTGTGCGTATCGTCAATGCCGACGCCACTCCGGGCGAGTGGCTTAGTGTCGGGCGTACCTATGACGAGCAGCGCTTCAGCCCGTTGCGCAAAATAAACGACAAGAACGTAGACGAACTTGGCCTGGCCTGGAGCTACAAGATTGATATCGACCGCGGCACCGAAGCCACGCCGCTGGTGGTCGACGGCGTGATGTATACCACTGGTCCGTTTAGCATGGTGTACGCGCTCAACGCGGTAAACGGCAAGCTGCTGTGGAAATACGACCCCAAGGTGAACAAGGCAGTGGCGGGTAAGGCCTGCTGCGGCGTCGTGAACCGTGGTGTCGCGGTGTGGAAAGGCAGGGTTTATGTCGGCGTATTTGATGGCCGTCTGGTCGCGTTGAATGCCAAAACCGGCGACGTGGAATGGGAAACCAACACGCTAATCGACAAGTCGCTGAACTACACCATTACCGGCGCGCCGCGCGTGGTGAACGGCAAGGTGCTGATTGGCAACGGCGGCGCGGAACTGGGCGTACGTGGCTATATAACGGCGTACGACGCAGACACCGGCAAACAGGCGTGGCGGTTTTTCACGGTACCGGGAGACCCTTCCAAGCCGGTGGAGAATCCCATCTTAAAAATGGCGCAGGAAACCTGGTTTGGCGATACCTACTGGAAGCAGGGTGGCGGCGGTACGGTTTGGGATTCGATGGCCTATGACCCGGAATTGAATTTGCTGTATATCGGGGTGGGCAACGGCTCGCCCTGGAATATCTCCAAACGCAGCGAAGGCAAGGGCGATAACCTGTTTCTGTCGTCAATTGTGGCATTGGATGCTGATACCGGCGAGTACGTCTGGCACTATCAGACAACGCCGGGCGATGCTTGGGACTACACCGCCACGCAGCACATTATTCTGGCGGAGTTGGAAATCGACGGCGAGCAGCGCAAGGTGCTGATGCAGGCGCCCAAGAACGGGTTTTTCTATGTGCTGGACCGCAAGACCGGCAAGTTGATTTCGGCAGAGAACTTTGTACCCATGAACTGGGCCGACGGTATCGACATGGAAACCGGCCGCCCGAATTTCACCGGCGAGGCCGACTACAGTGAAGAGCCAAAAGTGGTTACACCGAGTCCGTTTGGCGCGCACAACTGGCAGCCGATGTCCTACAACCCGAATACGGGGCTGGTGTATATCCCGGCGCATTATTCAATGTTCCTGTTTGTAAACGCCGAGGCAGATCCACAACAGATTTTGAATGTATGGAACGTGGGTATCGAACCTTTTGACATGCCCTCGGACTCCAAAGGTCTGGAGGATTTGGGCAAGCAATTCTCCGGTGCCTTGCTGGCCTGGGATCCGGTAAAACAGAAAGTTGCCTGGAAGGTGGAATATCCCAGCATCTGGAATGGCGGCACGCTCAGCACCGCCGGCAATTTGGTGTTTCAGGGCACCGCCGGGGGCGAGGTACGAGCCTACGCCGCGGACAGCGGCAAGTTGTTGTGGCAGTCGCCGGCCAATACCGGTGTAATCGCGGCGCCGATGACCTATGAAGTCGATGGCCAGCAATATGTAACCTTCATGGCCGGCTGGGGCGGGGCCTATGCCCTGGTTGGCGGTGGGTTGTTCAAGGAGACTGCCAAAACACATTCCGAGTCACGCGTGCTCACCTACAAGCTGGGCGGCAAACAGAGCCTGCCTGAACGTAAAAATGAGCTGGTGACTATTCCAGAACCACCCCCGGTTAGCGCGAACGACGACCAGCTAAAGCTCGGCAGTCAGCTTTACAATGGCTACTGCGCCAGCTGCCATGGCATCAATGCGCTCAGCGGTGGCCTGGTGCCTGATCTGCGTTATCTGAAAGACGATGGACACGAGCAATTCGCCGCCATAGTGAAGGGCGCGCGCATAGCGCAGGGCATGCCGTCTTACGGCCATGTAATACCGGATGAGCAGATCGAGCTCATTCATCAGTACGTGATCAAGCGCAGTCACGAGCTGGCGGACAGGTTGTGAAAGCAACATTCTGTGGGCGCCCCGCGCACTGCGGGGCGCTATTGCTGTGTCTTGGGTTCGCGTTTAACAGCCACACATTGGCCGCGGCGCCTGCGCAGTCGTCCGATGAACCGCTACGCATCAACATTACCGCGCCGGCCGCACAGGACCAGTGGCGGGAAACGCCGGCCTCGGTAAGCGTTGTTAATAACGAAGAACTCGACGGCGCCCAGGACTTGTCGTTAGACCAGAGCCTGGAACGCATTCCCGGTGTGTTCGCCCAGAATCGTTTCAATTTCGCGCAAGGCCTGCGTCTTTCCATTCGCGGCTTTGGGGCGCGCGGTAATTTCGGGGTACGCGGCGTGCGCGTGTTGCTCGATGGTGTGCCGCTCACCCTGCCGGATGGCCAAACCGAACTCGACGCGCTCGACCTGGGCCTGCTCGATCGGGTCGAAGTTATCCGCGGCCCCGCGTCTACGCTCTATGGCAATGGCGCGGGCGGCGTGCTCTCCATCCACACCCGCGAAGCGCCATCTGAACCGCATGCACTGGTTGATTTATCCGCCGGGGATTTTGATTTTGGCCGGTTGCGCGTTGAAGGCGGCGGCAGTTGGAATAATCTACGTGGCCTGGCCGCGGTCAACGCCACCCGCCTGGACGGCTTTCGTGATAACAGTGAAGTGGATAGCCAAATATACACGGGCAAGTTGGGCGTGCCGTTTTCCGCCGGCGAACTGAAAATAAATTTCAACGGCCTGGAAATAGACAGCCAGGACCCCGGCGCGCTCACGTCCGCACAAGTCTCAGCCGACCGCAGCCAGGCTGCACCCAATAATCTGGCGTTTGACGGCGGCGAAAGCATTAGCCAGCAAAGACTTTCGTTTTTATGGCAAAACGCGGCGCACGCCGATCACGACTATAGTTTGAGTGCTTACGCAGGCCAGCGGGATTTCGAAAACCGGCTGCCTTTCACCAATGGCGGCCAGGTCGCGTTTGATCGTATATTCGGCGGCCTCAATGGCCGCGTTACGGTACGTGGTCTATGGCTGGGCCTGGCGCAGCAAATCACCGCCGGCCTGAATCTGGAAGCCCAGCGCGACGACCGCGACCGCTTCGATAACCTGAATGGCGCGCGCGGAGCCCTGAGCTTGCGTCAGGACGAACACGCTACCAGTTGGGGCGTGTTCCTGCACGATGATATCGCGCTAACCCGGCGTATCAGCGCCGGTCTGGGGGTGCGTTACGATCGCGTACGTTTGTCTGTAGACGACCGTTTTCAGTCCGATGGGGATGATTCCGGCGCGCGCGATCTGGACGATATAAGTTACAGCGCCGGCCTGAGTTTTGAATTTCTAAAGCGACAGCACCTTTATGCGCGGGTTGCCACTTCGTTTGAAACGCCCACCAATTCGGAACTGGCAAACCCCAATGGCGGTGGCTTCAACACCGCTCTGAACCTGGTTGAGGCCACCAATTACGAACTCGGTATGAAGGGCGAGCGTAATAGCCTGCGGTATGAGTTGGTCGTGTTTCACATCAGCCTGGAAGATGAGTTAGTCCCGTTTGAATTGCCCGGCGAATCCGGCCGCAGTTTTTTCCGCAACGCCGGCGAGTCGCGCCGCAACGGGGTGGAAGCCAGTGCCGACTGGCAGTTCCATGACGCCTGGCGCGCCACCGCTGCCTACACTTATTCCGATTACGAGTTCGAGGATTTCAGCCGCGACGGCATGGATTTCTCCGGCAACGAAACCCCCGGTATTCCGCGCCAGCTATTCTTCGGCGAACTCGCCTTCGAGCGCGAGCAATACTACGCGCGCCTGAACACCAACATTCTCGACCGCCAATTCACCGACGATGCGAATACCACAAAAGTATCAGGCTACGGCTTGTTGAATACCCGCGCCGGTATTAAGTTGCGTGACGGCGCCTGGCTGGTCGAACCCTACGTCGGGATCGACAACATTTTAGACAAGGACTATAACGACAACGTGCGCATCAACGCCTTCGGCGGGCGTTTTTTCGAGCCGGCACCGGGGCGTTACTTCTACGCGGGGATAAAAGCCTCGCTGCGGTAGCGTAGTGCGTCATTGTAGTTTGGAACTTATACAACCACATAAAAAAAAGCGAAAAGTCGTCATTGCGAGGAAGCCCCGCGGTGCGGGGCTGACGCGGCAATCCAGTGGGGAGCCGTATAACTCGCAGCTACTCCGACACTAGATTGCCGCGCTTCACTCGCAATGACAGGTTTTCGGACTCATCGCCACTTAAGTGGCGTTAATTCAAACGCACTACCCTAGACCGCGAGTACCGGTGGCTTCGCTACGCGAACTTAACGCCGGTTAATTCTTCGGATACGTGCCACAACCGCTTGGCGTTCTCGGTATTGCGCGCGGGCGCGTTGATATAGGCCTTTGCCGGCTCGCCCCACATCTCCTGAAAGCCATCCGGGCCGTAATATTTCCCGCTTTGGGCGTTCTCGGCGGTCGCGGCGTAAAGCGTGGGCAGCGCGCCGTCTGCCTGGGACTGGGAAAACAGTACGTTGCCGATCTTCATGCCTTGGGCTTTCAGCTTGGAGCCGGTCATCGCGGGGCCGGCGTATTGCAGGTTGGTGGACGCGAAACCCGGATGCGCCGCCAGACTGCGCAAGTCCAGATTCTGCGCGCGGATGCGCCGATCCAGCTCCAGCGCGAACATCAGATTCGCCAGCTTGCTCTGGCCGTAGGCCGGCCATTTGCTGTAGCCGTGCTGCCAGTTCAAATCATTGAAGCGCAGTTTGCCGAAGCGGTGCGCGAGACTGCTCAGGGTTACCACGCGTGCGTCCGACGTGGTTTTGAGCAATTCGAAAAGCAGCCCGGTAAGCGTGAAATGCCCGAGATGATTGGTGCCAAACTGCATCTCGAAGCCTTCGCTGGTGCGCCGTTCTGGTAGCGCCATTACGCCGGCGTTGTTAATAAGCAGGTGCAGGGCTTCGCATTGCGCGTTAATGGCCTTGACAAAGGCATGGATCGAGGTCTGATCAGCTAAATCCAGCGACATGACTTGTACATCCGAACTGGGGTTTTCTGCGCGGATGGCATCCAGCGCCACTTGCGCTTTCTGCTGGTTACGGCACGCCATGATCACGCGTGCGCCGGCGCCTGCCAGAGCTTTGCTGGTTTCAAAACCCAGCCCGCTGTTGGCGCCGGTTACGATGGCGGTTTTGCCGCTTAAGTCGGGCATGTCTGCAGTTGTCCATGAGTGCGCCATGTCTGGGGGTTCCTGAAAATGATGATTTCAATCCGAAGGGTCCGTAATACGCGCCAACAAGTCAAAGTGCGTCCTGATTATGCTTCAAACTCAGCCGGGTGGCGTCAAGCCCCTGACCTCGTCACCCCGGAAGCCGCGCAGCGGCTATCCGGGGTCCATGGATGCCGAACGTTCGGCTCGCGAAGTTCGGGCTCCGCATTTTCCGGCATTACGGGCTAGCTGAGTTTGGGACATAATCAAGAAGTGCGTTATCACCAAGCGTGACTCCTTCTTTGCTAATGTAAACATTGCATGAATCAATTCGACCGTATCTACGCGCTGCATAAACTGCTTGCCGTGGCGCGCCAGCCGGTGCCTAACCGCACGCTGCAGGAACGCCTGGAATGCTCGCCGGCGACCATAAAACGCATTATCCGCGATATGCGCCTGTATCTGGATGCGCCCATTGAATACGACCGCGAGCGCAATGGCTATTACTACGCGAGAACAGATAATGAGGCCGCAGATGCCCGCTTTGAGTTGCCCGGCCTGTGGTTTAACGAATCCGAGGTGGTATCCCTGCTGGTGATGGAAGAGTTACTGGAGCGCACCCAACCCGGTCTGCTGGACCGGGATCTGGCACCGATCCGCAAACGCCTTCAGGCGATCATGTCGAGCCAGCAAGCCGGCACGGGCGAACTGGCGCAGCGCGTGCGCGTGTTACGCACGATAGCGCGCCCAGCAGGCGAATATTTTCGCGTGGTGGCGGGCGCACTGGCGATGCGGCAGCGTTTACGCATTACCTATCATGGCCGAATACGGGACAAGCAGGATACGCGCGAAGTATCTCCCCAGCGCCTGACCTATTATCGTGATAACTGGTACCTGGATGCCTGGTGTCACCAGGCGCAGGGCTTGCGCAGCTTTGCGCTGGACCGTATCCGCGATGCGCACACCATGACCACAGCTACGCGCAGCATAACGGACAGGAAACTGGATAAGGAACTGGCTTCGAGCTACGGCATTTTTTCCGGCCCAGCCGCGCATGAGGCAGTGCTGGTATTCAATGCCGAGGCCGCGCGCTGGGTGGCCGATGAGCAGTGGCACCCGGCGCAGCGCAGCCGCTGGCTTGCGGGTGGACGCTACGAATTGCGCATTGCCTTCGCGAATCCGCAGGAGCTGATCCGCGATATTCTCGCGCACGGCGCAAACGTGGAAGTGCAAGCCCCCCGCGCAGCTACGCGAAGCTGTGGCGCACCGGCACGCGCAAGCGGCTGCACTGTATGCATAGTTCGTGGCGGGGTCGTGTTTTGACCCGGTGCTTGCTTTAGACTCTGGCCTGCATGAATCCAGCGGCGAATCAAACCGAACTTCAACAACAGGCGCAGCAGGCCTTGCGGCAGTGGGTAGAGCGCGCGAACGTACTGTTCGTGCAGGATTATGGCGCAACCCTCGACTGCCCGCGCCTGGCCTTCGATTTGCGCGGACGCGGTGCGGGCCTGGCAGTATTCCAGCCGCGTAAGTCCATGGCAGAGCCGGACCTCATCCGTCTCAATCCGGTATTGCTGGAAGCGCATCCGCAAGAAATGCTGAAGGAAACACTCCCGCACGAACTCGCACATATTGTGGCGCACCGGCTATTCGGCCCGCGCATAAAACCGCATGGCCACGAGTGGCGCACAGTGATGTCCGCCTTCGGCAAATCGCCCGAAGTACAGCACGCTATGCCGGTGGAACCCAGCCGCAAGCTGCGCCGCTTTCTTTATCACTGCGCTTGCCCATCCGGCGTGGAACTTACAACCATCCGGCATAAGCGCGCACGACGCGGCACAGGCTATTTATGCCGAAAATGCGGCCAGCGCTTGCGCTGGTCCGGACAGGAGACAGCTACAGGATGAACTGGCAACAAATACCCCCTGAGTGGCTATGGGCCGCGATAGCCTTTGTTATCGGCGCCGGCCTGGTCTGGTTATGGCTACGCTCGCAGTTGGCGCAGACCAACGAAAGATTGCTCGGGGTGACGCGTGAGCGCGATCAGACCCACGCGGAATTGCAGCAAAAGCGTGATGCATTAAGCGCATTGCAGAGCGAGGCCGCGAGTCTTAAAACCCGGCTGGAAGCCGAGCAGCGTCACGCCCAGGAAAAACTCAAATTGCTGGGCGAAGCGCGTGAAGAGCTGACCAATCAGTTTAAGACCCTCTCGCAGGAAATCCTGGAAGACAAGACCAAACGCTTCACCGAAACAAATAAAACCAACATGGAAGCCCTGCTGAAGCCGGTGCGTGAAAGCTTTGGCGATTTTGAAAAACAGGTTAACGAGACGTATCACCGCGAGTCGCGAGAGCGCATAGAACTGAAAGCGGAAATAAAAAACCTTAAAGTCCTGCACGTACAGATGTCGGACGACGCCAAACGTCTGACGAATGCATTAAAAGGCGATTTCAAAGCCCAGGGCGGTTGGGGCGAGGTGATTCTGAAACGCGTGTTTGAGGCCTCCGGTCTGAAGGAAGGTTTTGAGTATGACCTGCAGGTAAATATGGCCACTGAAGACGGCGGCCGGCTCATGCCCGACGCGGTGGTGCACATGCCCGAAGGCCGCGATGTGGTGGTCGATGCCAAGGTCTCGTTAACGGCTTATGAGCGTTTGCACCACAACGAGGATGCCGGTGAAGAGCACTACAGCCGCAATCTGAAAGAACATATTCAATCGGTGCGCGCGCATGTGGATCGCCTGTCCGCCAAGGATTATCAGCAGCTCGCCGGCATTACCACGCTGGATTTCGTGTTGATGTTCATCCCGGTGGAGGGCGCCTATATTGAAGTCATGCGCGCCGACCCCGGCCTGCATGATTACGCCCTGCGCAAAAACGTGGTGCTGCTTTCGCCCTCCAACATGCTGCCCACCTTGCGCGTGGTTGAGCACATGTGGCGCGTAGACAAGCAGAATCGCAATGCGCTGACCATTGCCGACGAAGCCGGCAAGCTCTACGATAAATTTGTCGCCTTTGTGAAAGACGTGGAAGAAATAGGCCAGCGCCTGGAGCAGGCGCAAACCGCCTTCGGCAACGCCCACAACAAACTCAGTTCCGGGCGCGGGGCGCTGGTTGGGCGCGTCGAGAAGCTGAAAAAAATGGGCGCCAAGGCCTCCAAGCAGCTCGGTGAAGATACGCGCACCGCGCTGGAGTCTGAGAACGAGGAATAATCCGATATGAGCCCTCTACAAACCCTGCAACTTAATGCCAACGGTCTGCGCTTTACCGCGCATGCCGCCGGCAAAGGGCCACTGGTGCTGTGCCTGCACGGATTTCCGGATTCAGCCCATACCTGGGACGCCCTGCTGCCGGAACTGGCCGGCGCGGGCTACCGCGCGGTAGCACCGTTTACGCGCGGTTATGCGCCCACCCAAATTCCCGCAGACGGAGATTATTCGGTGGCCACGCTGGCGCTTGATGTGCTTGCTCTGGCCGATGCTCTGGGTGAGCGTCAGTTCTATATCGTAGGGCATGACTGGGGGGCGGTAATGGCCTATGCAGCCGCCGCTTTCGCGCCGGACCGGATCCTGGGCATATGCACCGCTGCGCTGCCGCCGTTCCGGCAATTTTTACTCAACACCCGCGCGGCGCAAGCCAGGCGATCCTGGTACATTGGCTTTTTCCAGTTGCCATTTTTGCCCGAACTGGCGCTGCGCAAGAACGACTGCGCGCTGATCGATAAGTTATGGCGCGATTGGTCACCGGGATGGGATTACTCGGCGGCGGATATCGCACCGGTCAAGGAAATACTGGGCCAACATGCGTCCTGCAAAGCGGCGCTGGGATATTACCGGGCGTTGCCGCCGGCGTTGGTGGGTCCGCGCGCGCAGGGTGACCGCGTACGGATGTTCGCACGTCTGGACGTGCCCGCGCGGGTTATTCGCGGCACGCAGGACGGTTGTATCGGAACCGATAGTTTTGCCGGCACACAAGCGCGTTTTACAAGCCCTTGCGAATTGCACACCATGACCGCCGGTCACTTCATGCACCGGGAGCAGCCGCGTGAGTTTGCCGGAAATGTGCTAGAATTTCTCGCTGATTCTTCTGGCTGATTCTTAAACAAAAACGAGGAGACAACTATGCTCGACCTGCAAGCCGATGCCCTGCTGAAACAGGCCGCCGAACAGGGCGCACCGGATTTTGCCGATCTTCCGCCGGAGCAGTGCCGCGCGTTTTTTAAGGACTTTATCGTTACGGTGGATACGCCACCCGCCGACGTTGATGTCAGGGATCAGAACATCCCCGGGCCTGCCGGCGATCTGCCGGTTCGCGTCTATACGCCCAAGGACGGCTCCACGCCCAGGCCCGTGCTGGTCTTCTATCACGGGGGCGGCTGGGTCATCGGCGGTCTGGATGAATATAATGGTGTGTGCAGCGCGCTGGCCTACAAAAGCGGCTGCGTAGTCGTTTCTGTCGATTACCGCCTCGCCCCGGAGCACCCCTTTCCGGCAGCGGTGGAAGATTGCTACGCCGCGCTGGAATGGGTGGCCGCCAACGCGGATGAATTAGGCGCGGATGCCAGCCGTATCGCTGTTTCCGGCGATAGCGCCGGGGGTAATCTGGCAACGGTAGTTACTTTGCTGGCGCGTGATAATAACGGTCCGAAAATCACTTTCCAGGCGCTGATTTATCCTGCAACCGGGCTTAAGGTCGGCCGCTTCGATTCCTACCGGGTAAATGGCGAGGGCCTGTTTCTGACCACCCGCACCATGGAATATTTCGGTGGCCATTATCAACCCGATATGACTGATTTTCGCGCCGTCCCGCTGGACGCCAAGGACCTGTCCGGCTTGCCGCCGGCGCTGATTCTTGTCGCCGGCTATGATCCGCTGCGCGACGAAGGCAAGGCCTACGCAAAACGCCTGATGGAATCCGGTGTGCCAGTGGTGCTAACCGAATACGCCGGCATGATCCACGGCTTCTTCAGCATGTCCGGCGTACTCGACGCTGGCAAGCAGGCGGTGAATCAGCTGGCCGGCGCGGTGCGCGATGCCTCGCGTGGCTAAACCTCTTGGCCGAACAAACGCATGATGTCGATCAGAATATTGGCGGCTTCCTTCTGGTAGCCGTCTGTTGCTTCGTCGTCGGCGGTGGTTAGCGCACCCAGGTCGCCCTCCGGGGTTTTCTTGTCTTCGCTTTCCTGAAAGGCAGTAAAGGTCTTGAAGGGCTTTTCGCCGCTGGCATCGCGGTATTTGTTTGCCAGTGCCAGCCGTTTTTGCTGTAGTCCTTTTTGTTCGGCCAGACGGTCTTTCAATACCAGGGAGACGTCTTTCTGCTGGCTGCGCTCGCGCGCCAGGCCGATGCGTTCTGCCAGGTACTGGAAGTCGGCATCGTCTTTGATACGGGCGTCGTGGCGTGCCTTTAGCGAGGGCAGGGCGCGTTCGATGAAGTCTGCGCTGGGGTAGTCAATCGGGTCGATCTGGTCCCAGGGCAGGGCGTGTGACAGGACTGCTTCGCCGATTTGATCGGGGTCGATGAAGGAGGGGAATGCCAGGTCCGGCGTTACGCCGTGGCGCTGGGTACTGTCCCCGGAGATACGGTAAAACTTTGCTTGCGTTAGCGTGATCAAGCCCTTTTTGCCTTTTCTGTCTAGCGGCATTACGGCCTGCACGGTACCTTTGCCGAACGTGGCGCTGCCCAGAATAATACCGCGGCCGTAATCCTGCATGGCGGCGGCAAAAATTTCTGAAGCCGAGGCACTCAGGCGATTCACCATAACCGCGAGCGGCCCGGAGAATACCGGCTCGGCGCCGCGGTCGCCTTGCAGGTGCACGCCGCCCTCGGCGTCGCGAATCTGCACCGCAGGTACCGGCCCCATGAACAGGCCGACCAGTTTAACCACTTCTTCCAGCGAACCGCCGCCGTTGTTGCGCAGATCCACTACCACACCGGCAACGTTTTCCTGGTTCAGTTCCTTGAGAAGTTTACGTACGTCCCTGGCGGTGCCGTTATAGAAGGTAGCCAGACGAATAAGGCCGATTTTAACGGTTTGGCCGTTGCGTTCTATGGGAATGATTTTCTTGCTGGCCGCCTGGTCTTTGAGCTCCACCTTGTCGCGCACGATGGAGATAGTTCCCAGCTCGCCGCCGTTGCCTGGGCGAATTTGCAGGCGTACCAGGGTGCCGATTTCGCCGCGGATCAGACGCACGGTGTCATCCAGGCGCAAGCCGACCACATCGGTGAACTCGCCTTTCTTGCCCTGGGCGACGGCAACAATCTGGTCGGTCGGGCGTAAATCGCCGGCCTTGGCCGCCGGGCCGCCGGGGATTAAACGCACGACTTCGGCGCTGCCGTTCACGCTGCGCAGTTCTGCACCGATGCCGTGCAGCGACAGATTCAGGCTGATGTCCAGTTCTTCGGACTGGCGGGGGGAGAGGTAATCGGTGTGCGGATCATAGCTGTGCGCGTAGGCGCTCATGTAGCTGGTAAACGCATCCGTAGCGCCGACCTGGCGCAGCCATATCAGTTCGTTCTCGTAGCGCTGGGTCAGCCGTTTCTGCACATCATCGGCTTCCATGTCGCTGAGCTGCATGTCGATAATCTGGTTTTCCAAGAGCTGGGTCCACAAGGCGTGGCGGGCTTGTTCGTCCGCGGGCCAGGGGGCTTCGCTACGATCGACATGAATACTTTCCTGGTTGCTCAAGTCCAGCTTGTCGATGCCGTCTTTGACTTTTTTCAGTAGCCATTCGTCGAGCTTTATCCGGCGTTTCTGGTAAATGTTGTAGATGTTGAAATCGGCGCTCAGATTGCCGCTCTTGATCTCGTCATCCAGGCTGTGGCGGTATTTTTCCCTGAACTTTTCGATATCACTGGCAAGAAAAATGCTGTGGCTGCCGTCGAGCTCGTTCAGGAAAGACTCGAGAACCTTCTCCGAGAATTCGTCATTCAGGTCTACCCGGTTGTAATGGCTTTCCTGAAGCTGCTCGGAAACCTTGCTGCTGATTTTTGACTGCGTTTTTTCCGGCGCCAGCGCCGCATAATCGGCCATCGCAAGCGCCGGCAACGCCAACGCCATAAACATAGTTAAAAATCTGGTTGCTCTGTTACGCATGCGAAATATCTTCCTGGGTAAGGGCGGGCGCGCGGGTGGTATGCGGCCTAACTTTAACGGTAAGGGAACACTGGGGATAATTATCGAACCGGGTAGTTCGTGTGCAGTGGGTCGTGTATCTGCTGTGATTAATGCACAAAATGATACGCGTTTGCGGCGCAATTCTGTAGTCGGGTGGGTGTCAGGGTAGTGGCAGCTCTTCCAGCAAGCGCCCCTCAGGGGACACCCACATCTGTTTTGCCTGCACCGTTTTGCTATAGATTATAAGTTGTACATGGTGCCGGCGTGCGCCGCCGCTACGGATGCGCGCTACTTCAGCCGCGTTGATATACAGGCAGCCATCCTGCAGCTTCGCAGGGCTGCGCCGCCCGCCGGTTTTACTGCGCAGGTGCATGTGTCCCGCCAGTACTGCCAGTACCTGGTGGCCGCTCGTATTCGCGTAGTCGATGGCTGCTCGCAAGTCCGGATCGCCGAAATCGCCGTAGTCTGGGGAAAAGTCACAACCCCAGAGATCCTCAGCCCGGTCGCCCAGCCCGCTGGGGCCGTTATGCGCGAGAAACACTATATTTTTTGGGGAGGCGTCCACCAGAGCTTTCAGTTTGGTCGCGCTGGTGGCGAAACTGTTCACGCCGTAGCGGCGTTGCGTGTGGTTGGCGTAATAGAAGCGGTCGGGGCCCATGGCGTGGGGCCGCGCGGCAACCAGGCCCAAGCCGTCGGCGAGATCAAATTGCTCGTAAGCGCATAGCCGCACGTCGCCGAGTGCGCTTGCCAGTTTGCTTACACGGCCAGCCATACCTTGCGCAGTCAAGCCGCACAGACGTTTCCAGCCCTTGATTTCACTCAGGAGCTGCAGGGCGGTGCAACCGTCGTGGTTGCCGGGAATGAACCAGGCGGGCTTTTGTAAACGACTTATTTCGCGCGCGACGTCCAGGCCGCCGGTGAGTCGCGGCAAGTCGCCTACGAATAAAATTACATCGTAGTCCGAATGGTTAAAATAGTGGGTGTCGGCAGCGTCCCAGAAACCGTGGATGTCGCCGATTACAGCAATACGCATGATGATGTTGTAGTTTGGCACAAGCGTCAGGTCAAGTGAGTTTTTCTCGAGGAAGTATGCAAGCAGCACTGGAACAGGAATTTTCAGCCCTGGTTGGCAACGAAAACCTGCTAACCGAATCCGGGGATATGGCGCCTTTCATGCAGGAGTGGCGCGGCAACTTCGAGTGCCGCGCGGCTGCGGTGCTGTGCCCGGCAAACACCCGGGAGGTTGCCGCGGTTGTGCGCCTGTGCGCGGCGCACAAGCTGGCAGTTGTGCCCCAGGGTGGCAATACCGGGTTGGTAGGCGGGGCGGCACCGCAGTCGCAGGATCAGCATATTCTTGTCTCGCTCAAGCGGATGAACAAAGTGCGCGAGCTAGACACCGACAGCGACGCCATCACGGTTGAGGCCGGCTGTATTCTCGCGCAGATTCAGACCGCGGCGGAAAACGCCGAACGCCTGTTTCCATTGTCCCTGGCGGCGGAGGGCAGCTGCCAGATCGGCGGCAACCTCGCCACCAACGCCGGGGGAGTTAACGTGCTGCGTTATGGCAATTCGCGCGATTTGTGCCTGGGTCTGGAAGTGGTGCTGGCCGACGGCAGTGTCTGGAACGGCTTGAGCGCATTACGCAAGGACAACAGCGGATTTGACCTTAAACAGCTATTCATTGGCAGTGAGGGGGCGCTGGGTATTATCACGGCGGCCACCCTCAAGCTGTTTCCCCGTCTGCACCAGCGCGAAACCGCATTTATCGCACTGCCAGATGCGCAATCTGCCATCAGACTGCTCAACGAATTACGCCGGGAAACCGGCGATAACCTGATTGCCTGCGAGCTAATCCCGCGTTTCGCGGTCGAGTTAACAGCTAAACACGTTGAGCGTTGCCGTGACCCCTTCGATGCGCAGCACCCCTGGTATGTATTGGCCGAGGCCGCTACGCCTGCCAGCGGGCAGTGGTTGCAGGAGGCCATGCAGCGGGTATTGGAGCAAGCAATGGAGCAGGGCTGGATCAACGACGCCCTGTTAGCCACCAGCTTGCAGAATGCGGAGGACTTCTGGCGTATCCGCGAGAATATTCCGGAATCACAGGTGCGCGAGGGCGCGTCCATAAAACATGATATTTCAGTGAACGTTGCGCGTATTCCCAGGCTGATTGAGCAGGCAGACGCTGCTGTACAGGCAGCCCTGCCCGGGGTTCGTGTCTGCGCTTTCGGGCACGTGGGTGATGGCAACCTGCATTTTAATTTATCGCAACCGGCGGCTATGCATGCCGGCGAATTCATGGCGCACACATCGGAATTAAACCAGATCGTGCATAACATCGTAATAGACCTGGGCGGCTCATTCTCCGCCGAGCACGGCGTGGGCCGGTTAAAAACCCATGAACTCCTGCACTACAAATCCGCAGAGGCGGTTCGGCTAATGCGAAACATTAAACAGGCGATAGATCCCGAAAATCTCATGAACCCCGGCGTGATACTGGCTCCGGGCGGACCTTGAAGCACATGCGCAGACACAAAACCGCATGGCTATTGGGAGTCTTGCTCATCGCATGCGCGAGCCCTGCGTTCGCGCAGCGATACATAGACCTGGGTCCGCCATTCGTTGAGTTGCAGTCGCTGCAAGCTCCGGCGCTTGGGGAGCGCACTGGCGAAGCGGCGCGCGCGGCGCTGGTAGCCCAGTTTGCGGCGGGGCGCTATGAAGAGGCCGTAGGCACCGCACAGGATTTGTTGGCCCAGGCGCGCGAACAATTCGGCGATAGCGATACTGCCATCGTTCCTACACTACAGGATTTGGCGGTCTGCCAGCACCATGCAGAAGATTACCGCGGCGCAGTGCGCAGTTATGAACAGGCACTCGAGTTACTCGCGTCCGGCCCCAATAGCCGCGACCCGCGCCTGGCGCAGCCCCTGTATGGCCTTGGAGTGGCCCAGTTTGCGGCCCGTGACTACGCCGGCGCGGTGGATAACCTGCAGCGCGCCGTATTCGTAACCCGGGTGAATGACGGGCTGAACAGCCTGAACCAGTTGCGCTACTACGATGCCCTCACCGAAGCCCATCTCGCACTGGGGAGCTATAACGAAGCCGTGGCACGGCAAAAAGCGCGCATCGCCGTAGTCCAGCAAGCCACCGATGTTGACAGCGCCGAAACCACGGCCGCCATAGAACAGGCCGCCCGCCTGTACCGGCGTATCGATCACTTTTTCGAGGAAAGAGACATGCGCCGCCGCGAGGTCAGTCGCATCGCAAAATCCAGAGGCTATGACGATATTTCCCTGGTGCCCAAACTGCGCGAACTGGCGGCAACCTACCGGCTGGGCTACGCGCCGGACTACATCGCCGTAGGCGACCTGGAACGGGCGCTCGATATTCTGGACAAACACCCCGAAGCAGACACCCTGGACGAACGGGTTGCCGTACTGGTGGAACTAGGTGATCTGTTTCTTACCTTCAACGAATCACCGCGTGCGCTTCGCTATTACAAGCAGGCTTACAAGTTGCTGGACAAGGCCGGAAACCAGGCCCGTATTCAGGCCCTGTTCAGCGAGCCTGTGCCAGTTTTTGTGCCCAGGCCGGATGCGGTTGCCGGCGTGGGTGAGCAGCCTGCCGCAGGACTACCCCAGGGTTATGTGTTGCTGGAATACGATCTGGGGAGTACCGGCAAGCCACGCGACGTAAAGACACTGGAGCTTGAGCCTGCGTCGGCGAGCATCATGCGGCCGCGTGCGGAGCGTGCTTTGCGCGCCGCACGCATCCGACCCGTAATCGGGCCAGAGGGTCCGCAAAACGGCAAGGATTTGCTTTACCAATTAAACTTCAATTATGTCGCTGGCGAGAGTTGAACCCATAAACATGGTCATGTGTCGAAATACTGTGAATCCTGCAAATAATCAATCGAATAGCAAGCGCGTTTCTGCGGTTTATCGTGGGCTTGTGGTAGGCGCTGTACTCTGGTTGTCTGCTTGTGCCAGTACGCCGCCACCCAGCAGCCCGCCGCCACCGCCACCACCGCCGCCGAGCGCTACACCACCTCCACCAGAACAGTCGGAGCAATCCGAACAATCTCAGCCCGAAAAATTTCAGCAACAGCAATCCGAATCTCAGGCGCCGGAGTCACAGTCGCAACCTGCCGGTCAGGCCGGTT
The DNA here is from genome assembly GCA_041688215.1 of Salinisphaeraceae bacterium. Lineage (GTDB taxonomy): Bacteria > Pseudomonadota > Gammaproteobacteria > Nevskiales > Salinisphaeraceae > JBDNIO01. The sequence goes on from JBDNIO010000205.1 coordinate 23,049, forward strand.
CACCGCCTCCGCCGGCTGGTGCGGCCGGGCAGGACAAGCAAACGCAAGCCCCGGAATCCGCCGCCGCCGCCGCGCCGCCCAGCGGCACAGCCGGCGACCCACAATCGTCGCCGGAACAGGCAAACAGCTCCACCGGCGGCAGTGGCGCGCCGACCCGCGAAGAACGCGAGGGCGACCTGAATGGCGAGTTCCAGCGCTCGCTCGGCGAATTCGACGAGCGTCTTGCGCGCGAACAGGGCGAGCTGCAAACCCAGGGTGATGAACAGGCCGGTGCCGAACAGCGCCGCGCCGCGCAGGATGGTGGCGGCTCCGGCGTTAACGATGGTCGCATAGGGCGTGCGCCCGCACCGCCGCCCCCGAGTGGTCCCGCAGGCGGTGAAACGCCGGAACAGACGTCGCGGCGTGGGCCCGGCAGCCCGGGCGACAAGGCCAGCCTGCCGCCGGCACCCGACGATGTGCCCAGCGGCCAGAACGACGATGTCGTCGCGCGCCAGTTACGCGAGGCCGCCGAGAACGAAATCGATCCCGAATTGCGCGAAAAATTGTGGGAAGAGTATCGCCAATACAAGCGCAATAATGGTTAACAACAGTTATGAACCAGTCAAATATTAGTCGTCTTGCAACATTCTTATTCGCCGGGCTTGTGGTCACGCTCGCGGGCTGTACCACGCAAACCGTAAAACGCGTCAACGTAGAACCGGCGGAACACGCCGAGCGCGAAATCCCCGCCTCGCAGCTGCTGAACGTGAACATCTCGGTATTTGACCCCAACGTGCCGGAAGACCTGGAAGCGCAGGAAGAGCAGAATATTTATCCCGGCGTGCGCGACACCGAAGCGCGTTACATGCCTTACAACCTGCGTCGCACCCTGCAGGACACCGGCCACTGGGGCGCGGTGCGTGTGGTGCCCGAGCCGATAGAAACCTCCGAACTGCTGGTCACCGGCAAAGTGCTGCACTCGGATGGCGAATTGCTGAAATTAAAAGTCCAGGCCAAAGACGCCACCGGCCGGGTCTGGCTGGACAAGGTTTACGACCAGAAAACTGCGCGCCTGAGCTATACCCCCGAGGCGCAAGCCACGCAGAATGATCCTTTCCAGGGTATTTATAATCAGATATCCAACGACTTGCTCGAAGCGCGGCGCGACATCAGCACCCAGGAGGTCGAGAATATACGCCAGGTATCGGAGGTTCGTTTCGCCGCCGATCTGGCGCCGGAGAGTTTCGCCCCCTATCTGAGCGTGGAGGGGGATCGCTACAAACTTAAAGGCCTGCCCGCCGCCAATGATCCCAACGTACAACGCATTGCCCAGATCCGCGAACGCGACTATGCGTTAATTGACGCGCTGGACCAGCATTACGGTCTGTTCTACCAGCAAGTCGACCCGGCCTACGATGAATGGCGGTCTTCCAGCTATCGCGAGGTGGTGCAGTTACGCGAGCTTCGCCAACAGGCATTAAGCCGTAAACTGCTGGGCGCGGCGGCGGTTATAGCCGGTGTTGTGGGGTCGGTGCAGGGCAGTGGCACCTCCGCGGCGGTGGCCTCACAGGCCGGTATTATCGGCGGCGCGGTACTGTTCGGCAGCGGCCTGCAAAAAGGCCGGGAATCCGAACTCCACGCAGAAGCCCTCAAGGAACTCGGGCAGTCACTGGAAAGCGATGTGAAACCGCGGGTGGTGGAACTGGAAGGCCAGACTGTAACCCTGAGTGGTTCAGCCGAAGCCCAGTACGAAGAGTGGCGACGCCTGCTGCGTCAAATCTACGCGGCGGAAACCGGTTTTCACGTAAGTAGCGAGTCCAGCGCGGGTTCCGGGGCCGCCCGGCCAGGACAGCCAGAACAACAGCCAGAAGACCTTTGAGTACCCGTGTCGTGGCTGCCACAGGCTCGGGCGGGGGCGCCTCTGGACCATGAGTGAACGCGAGCAGGAACAACCCTCGAACCCGGATGGTTTTGAACGCATTACGCCGGCCCAGATCAGGCCCGGCGCGCCCGCGGCAGACAAACCCACCCGCACCCCTGCCAAAAGTCTGCCGGCGGCCTGGGTCGGCATCGCGCTGGTGCTGTTTCTGATGCTGGGCGCCAGCGTGTTTTTCTGGCTACCCCAAGGTTCGAGCCCGGCCACTGCTGTACAACAAGCAACGCCCGACCCCGTGGCCCCAACCTCGCCTGCTGACGAAGTTGCGCCGCCGGCTGACGCGGAAACCCTGTTGTCGCAACGCGAGCAGGCGCAAACCCGGGCGCGGGAGTTATCTGAAAAGCGCGACAGCTTACAGGCTCAAAACGTGCAACGCTGGGCGGCGAATATATTCGCGAAAAACACCAAGCTCAGTGACACCGCCGCGGCGCAATTCGAGCAGCGCGATTACACAGGCGCGATCGAGAACACCACTCAGGGCATAGCCCAGGCCGACAAATTGCTCGCCCAAGCAGATAAGGTGCTGGCGGATGCGCTCGCCCGCGGCGAGGCGGCGTTTGCGGATGAAGACCGCCCCGCGGCGGTTGAGGCCTATGAACTGGCGCTGGCCGTAGCGTCGGAAAATGCCAACGCACAGAAAGGCCTGGCCCGCGCGCAAAGCCTGGATGCGGTGTTGGAAAAAATGCGCGCCGGCAAAACCCAGGAACAGAATAATGAACTTGGCCCCGCGCGTGAAAGCTATCAGGCAGCGTTGAATCTGGACGGTGAATATCAGCCAGCGCGGCAAGCGCTGGCCCGCGTGCAATCGCAAATTACCGGCAAGGCCTTCAGCCAGCACATGTCGCGCGGCCTGGCGGCGCTGGACCGTGGAGATTTCGCGGCGGCGCAATCGGCTTTTGAGTCCGCCAGAAAACTTGCCCCCAACGACAGCAGCGCGCGTGACGGTCTGACGCAGGCCAACGCGGGGTTGCAGCAGCAGGCCATTGCGCGTCATCAGAAATCGGCGCAGGCTGCGGCGGCGCAGGAAAACTGGCAACAGGCACTGGACGAATACCAGGCGGCATTGAAGCTGGATCCGGCTTTGAGTTTTGCCCAGTCCGGCGAAAAACGGGCAACCGAGCGTTTACAGCTTGACCAGAAATTGCAGTACCACCTGGATAATCAGAAGCGGCTCAGCGACAAGACCGCGCAAGCTGGCGCCGAGGCGCAACTGGCGCAAGCGCGCAGCCTAGTTGATGCTGGGGCCGACGCCGGGCCCAGGCTGGAAAATCAGATCAAACAGCTATCCGATCTGCTGGCCGCGATGCGCCGTCCAGTGCCGGTGCAACTGGTCTCGGATAAACGCACGCAGGTGCTGGTGTATCACGTCGGCGATCTGGGCAGTTTCGAGCGCAAACGCCTCGAACTGACGCCGGGCGAATATACGGTAGTGGGCCGTTGCCCGGGCTACCGCGATGTCCGGCGTACCATTGAAGTGAAGGCGGATCAGGCTTTGGTCGGTCCTGTGAGCATACGCTGTGAGGAGAAAATTTGAGTCCGTCCGGCAACAATCCACGCATAGAACCTGCGGCTTTTCAGGCGCCGGGCAGCAGCCGTGCGAGTAAGCAAAAGCGCTCGCTTCGACCTTTGCCCGTCATTGTGGCGGCCGTGCTCTTGATGTTCGCGGCTTGCGCATGGTTCCTGTTTACCGCGCAGGCAGTGAGTGTGCGCTTCGACCCGCGGGCGGACGACGTGGACTTCAGCGGCGGTTTCTCTCTGCCGCTGGGCGGCCGGTTTTTGCTGCGTCCGGGTGAATACGCGCTTTCCGCCTCGAAAAAGGGATACGAACCGTTTCAGCAGTCCATCCAGATCAAGCCAGGCGACAATCCGCCATTTGAATTTAGCCTGGAAAAATTGCCTGGACGCCTGGCAGTAACCTCTACACCGAGCGAAGCAACCGTGGTTATCGATGGCGATGAAGCCGGAAAGACTCCGCTACAGCCGGTAAAACTGAAAGCCGGTGTGCACAAGCTGCAGCTTCGGGCGCGTCGCTACGAGGTATTTGAGTCCACCGTAGAAATCGAAGGCAAGGACGAACTGCAAACGTTGGAGGTTGAACTCAAACCCGCATGGGCGGCCATTACGATTGATTCCAACCCGCCGGGTGCCACACTTAAAGTGGATGGCGAGGCCCGTGGCAAAACCCCGATTACCGAAGACATCGGCGCCGGCAATCGCAGTCTTGTCCTCGAGCTGGAAGGGTATCAGTCGTGGCAGAAATCCTTGCAAGTAGTGTCGCAACAACCCCAGACACTGCCCAAGGTACAACTGGAAAAAGCCCTGGGAAAATTGCGTGTAAGCAGTAACCCGGCCGGGGCCAGCGTAAGCGCCGCTGGCGATTATCGCGGCCGCACACCACTAACGATTACGCTCACGCCGAATAAAGATACAGATGTAAAAATTGCTAAAGCCGGCCATAAATTGGTAACGCGCAGTGCCAGCGTCGCCAGTGGTGATCAGGAGAATTTTAGCGTCGAGCTTGAGCCCATACTCGGCTCGGTCAAATTCAGCGCCACGCCGGCAGATGCGCGTTTATTCGTGGACGGCAGCGAGCGCGGCGCGGCCAATCAAACGCTGTCGCTCGCTGCCACCCCGCAGAAAATCGAGATTCGCAAAGACGGGTACGAAACATTCAAGGCCAATGTGACGCCCAAACCTGGGCTGGAACAATCCGTCAGTGCCAAACTGGTTACGCCCGAGCAGGCGAAAGTCGCATCCACGCCGGCTGTAATCGAGACAGCGGCGGGCCAGCGGATGCGCCTGATCCCGCCCGGCAGTTTCACCATGGGTGCGCCGCGACGCGAACAGGGACGCCAAGCCAACGAAACCGAAAAAGACGTGAATCTGACCCGCGCTTTTTACCTGTCGGTGCACGAGGTCACTAACAAACAGTTCCGTGCGTTTCGCGACAAGCACTCCTCCGGTATTGTGCAGCGGACCACGCTGGACAACGACAACTATCCGGTGGTGAGGGTGAGCTGGGAAGACGCCGTGGCCTATTGCAACTGGCTAAGCCAGCACGAAGGCCTGCCCGCTGCCTACCAGGGTGGGGAGCTTGTTACGCCGGTCAACACAGGTTACCGCTTGCCCACGGAAGCCGAATGGGCCTGGGCGGCGCGCTTTGCCGGCGGCCGCAGTCTTAAGTATCCCTGGGGCGCGAGCATGCCGCCGCCGGGTTCCGCCGGTAATTTTGCCGATGTGTCGGCCGCGCCGATTGTCAGCCAGCATCTGGAATCCTATAACGACGGCTACAAGGCCGCGGCGCCGGTGGGCCGGTTTAGTGCAAACGCGACGGGTATATATGATATGGGCGGTAATGCGGCCGAATGGGTAAACGACCGCTACAGCACCAGCCTGGGCGTAATCGGGCGAACCGAAACCGATCCGCTGGGTCCAAGTAGCGGACGTACGCACGTGATACGCGGCTCGAGCTGGCGCCACGGCCGGATTACCGAATTAAGATTGTCGTATCGTGATTTCGATAGCGAAGCGCGCGACGATCTCGGTTTTCGTATCGCGCGCTACGCGCCGTGAGGCTTGCCATGACCAATCTTATGAGAGTGTTGTGCGTACTGGGTTTGTTAACGCTGGTACCTGCACAGGCGCAGGAAAAAGCAGAAAAGCCGCAAGCTGAGCCAAATAAGTCCGAACAACAGCCGAAACCGGAAAAACGCAGTGCGCCCAGCCGCCCGGCACAATCGTTTACACCCTCCGAGAAAATTCGTGCAGATACCAGCGTGGCATTTCCCGCAGATATCTAATAAGTTGATGAAAAACTTCATCCTTGGACTTTTCCATCGACGGAATACAAAAACGCGGTTTTTGTGTTCCTTCATTTTCAAGCACATACAGTGCTCAAAAATGTTGGCACATCCATGTGCCAATCGGGAGCAGCCGAAAAACTGAGTTTTTCAGCAGCGCCCTAAACCGGATTCGAAAAATGGCATACGGAAATAAAACATGAAAGGACGTTTATCAACCGAATTCGTATACCAGCTCTTTGCCCTGCTGGTGGCGGTGATTATTGTGCACGCGGCTTATGTATCGGTGGTGCGCCCGCAGGCGCAAGCCGACTCGGCGGCGTTTCAGGCGCAGATCGAGGCCAATCCGGATGCCAGCCCCGAGCGTTCGCTGTGGGTCATCGTGCGTGACTATGAACAGGAGGTGTGCTTCATCCTCATGCTGTGGGCGATGGCCTTGCTCGCATTGAAAGCCAGCGGCGTGGTGCGCGAACGCAAACTGCTGAATGAAGATCTGATCCCGATTAGCGCCGGCGAAAGCATTCTGCCGGAAGATGCGCGCGAGTACGCGCGTGCCATTGAGGCGCTGGACGAACCCGAGCGCGAGTATTTATTCCCGCGCGTGTTGCTGGCGGCGCTGCACCGGTTCCGCGCCACGCGCAACGTGCAGGATGTGTCCGATGCGGTAACCAACGTCTGCGAGTCCGAAACCGACCGGCTGGACTCCGAGCTGTCCATGATTCGTTACATCGCCTGGGCGATTCCCTCGATCGGGTTTATCGGCACCGTGCGCGGTATCGGCGAAGCCCTGGGGCTGGCGCACAAGGCGGTGGAGGGCGACATCAGCGGCGTAACCGCGGCGCTGGGCCTGGCCTTTAATTCCACTTTCGTGGCGCTGGTGTTGTCCATCATCCTGATGTTTCTGTTATTCCAGTTACAGTTGGTACAGGAACGCTTGGTTATGGATACGCACAATGAATGCGATCGCAGGCTGCTGCAAAACCTGCAGTCGCGTTGAATATGTCCGGCACCTGCATAATCGAGATTAACGACGTCGGCATTACGGTTGCCGACGCACATAGCCTGAAGCTGAGCAGCCCCGGTTATGCCGTACTCGATGCAGGCGAGTTGTACACCGGCGCCGCGGCGTATGAACGCGCGCGCCTGAATCCGCGACGCACCTACGACCGCTTCTGGTCGCAACTGGATCAGCAGCCGTTGAGCCGTCCGGCCGGGGAGGCGCAAAGCCATGCGGATCTGGCGTATTTTCATTTACGGGAACTCTGGCAGGAACTGGCCAGTGAAGCCGAGGAGATTATCTTCGCGGTACCGGCGGATTTTGCAAAACCGCAGCTGGCCTTGCTGCTGGGGATTGCGCAGGCACTGGAAATGACCGTTACCGGCCTGATAGCCAGCCCGGTGGCAGCCGCCGCGACCGTTGCTGGCGACGCGCCGCGTCTGGTGCTGGACATGGAACTGCATCGGCTAACCGCGACGCAAGTATCCGGCGGCGCAAACCTGCAATTGGGCAGCCACCGGGAAATATCGAAACAGGGCCTAGCGGGTTTATACGATGCCTGGGCGAATATGATCGCGGAGCGCTTTGTGCGCGACACCCGCTACGATCCACAACACCAGGCATCGGCGGAGCAGAAATTATACGCGCGACTGCCGCAGTGGCTTGATGAGTTGGAGGGGCATGATCATGCACGTTTTGAACTTCAGGTAGCGCAGCGCAGCCACTATGTTGAAATCTCGGTGTCCGAACTACAGCAAGCAGCGGCGCATATTTACCGGCCAATTATCGAAACCGCGGCTGCCGCCCGGGGGGCAAGCGTACTGCTTGGCCACCGTCTTGCTGCATTGCCCGGCTTGCAGCACGTCCTGGACGAACGTCTGGCGGCACCCCCGGTAACCTTAACGCAGACCGCAATAGCCGAAAGCGTGTTGGCGCACCTGGAGGCCGTGCGTTCAGATGCCGCCGCCCCCGCGTTTGTTACCCGTTTGCCGGGCGCCATGCGCGGGGCGATTACGCCTGCGGATGCAGCAGAGGTTGAAATCAGCCAGCCGCCCAGCCATGTCTTGTGCCAGTGGCAGGCTTACCCGATTAACGGTGCGCCGCTGGTACTGGACGCCCCTATACCGCGCGGCTTGCGTCTGGGTGAAACTCCGCAAGGACCGGTAGTAGCGCGGCATGGCGACCACGCTGTGTTGCAGGCTGGCGACGCCAGCGTAATCACGCTTAACGGCGCGCCGGTTACGGGTGAAACGCGGCTTAGTGTGGGGGATTCTATTCGCGTGGGCGATGCGCCGGAGATGCGCCTGATCGCTCTGGTGTCCGGCGATGGCCCGGCGTAGACGCGGCTTTCAGCAGTTCAGCATGTCCTTTCTGGACTGCATGTCCTGCGGTCTGGGCGCGGTTATTTTACTGTTCATGGTTATTAACCACTCCACCGAGGTGCGCGCTACCGATACCAATCGCGACGTTGCCGATAACGTCAGTAAGTTAGAGTCCGAGGTGCTGGAAAAGCGCGAGGCGCGAAAGCAATTAGCCGCCGCGCTGGAAGAAACCGAACGTAAACTGAAAGCCGCGAAAGCTCAGGCCGCGAACCTTGAAGAAGCGGTGGAGGACCATGACAAAGACCAGACCAGCGACAACAGCCAAGAGCGCATCGCGTCTTTGCAGTCCGAATTAAAATCGCTCGAAGCCGAAGTACAGGACTTGAGCAAACAGTCCGACAAGGGCGATGCCACGCGCAGCTTCACCGGCGACGGCGAACGCCAATATCTCACCGGCGTAAAAGTCGGCGGACGCCGTATTCTGATTCTGGTGGATGCCTCCGCCAGCATGCTGGGCGATACCATTCTGGATGTCATCCGGCGCCGCAACATGGATACCGCCACCAAACTGCGCTCGGCAAAATGGCGGCGCGCGTTGAACACGGTGGACTGGATTACCACGCAGGTGCCGGCGTCTTCCCAGTTCCAGCTTTACGCGTTCAATACCGAAGCCAAAGCGGTGCTAAGCGGCACCGATGGCGCCTGGCAAAGTGCGAGCGGCGGCACCAAACTGACCGCTGCGGTACAGGCGCTGCGGAAAGTGGTACCGGCTGAGGGCACGAGTCTGGAAAACGCGTTTTCTGCTGCTGCGCGCTTAAGCCCGGCGCCGGACAGCATTTTTCTGATTATCGACAGCCTGCCCACGCAAGGCACCAAAATCCGTACCGGCGCCGTCGATGGCAACCAGCGTGCTCGCTATTATCGCGAGGCGGTAGGACGGCTGCCGCGCGGCGTGCCGGTAAACGTTATCCTGTTTCCCATGGAAGGCGACCCGCTTGCCCCCAGCGCCTATTGGCAGTTGGCGCAGGGCACGGGCGGTTCGTTTTTAAGCCCGTCGGATGACTGGCCATGAAGCGCCGCCGCCGTCGCGAAACGGAAACTTTCGGCTTGTCCTTTCTGGACGCTATTTGCTGTGGTTTCGGCGCGATTGTTTTGCTGCTAGTCATCACCAAAACCGCGGAACCGACGATTATTGAGGATCGCGGTACCGGCCTGGAAAGTATTGCGGAAGAGTTGGCCTCCAAGCTGCCGGAGCTGGAGCAGGACATCACCAGCCTGCAAAAAAAGCTGGCGGATAATCAGGAACGCATTGCCGAAAGCCGGCAGCAGATCGCACGTCTGGCGCCCAAGGCGAATGCAAAAGCCGAAGCTGCAGCCGAGAAAAAACTGGATTCCAGAGCCGCCGTCACAATCGAACAGCGCCTGGCCGTGGCTAAACAAAAACTCACCGAAGAAATGCAACGCCTGCAGACCGCCGGCTTCACCCGTAAAACGGATTCGATCGGCGGCATTCCGGTAGACAGCGAATACATCATTTTTGTTATCGACACCTCCGGCAGTATGCACGCCTACGCCTGGCCGCTGGTTATAAAAAAACTGCAGGAAACCCTGGAAGTCTACCCGCGAGTAAAAGGTATCCAGGTGATGAACGACATGGGCGATTACATGTTCGGCTCCTACGCCGGCGACTGGATTCCGGATACGCCGGGCCGTCGCAAGGTGATTCTGGAACAACTGCGTAGTTGGCAACCGTTTTCCAACAGCAGCCCGGTGGAGGGCATCACCCGCGCTATTCGTGCCTTCGCCGCCCCCGACAAGCGCATCAGTATTTACGTGTTCGGGGACGAGTTCACGGGCAACTCGATACAGTCGGTGCTGGATACGGTAGCGCGCATCAACACCAAGGACGCGCGCGGTAACCCGCGGGTGCGTATACACGGCGTGGGCTTTCCCACGCAGTTCACTTCCTCCGGGCAAATACGCGGCACCGGCATCCGTTTTGCCACTCTCATGCGTAATCTATGTGCCGAAAACGGCGGGACTTTTGTAGGTTTGCAGGGACTGCGTTAACCTCTCTTGAAGTGATTATTCAGATCGTTGGACCACGGTCTGAACTGAATCTACAACTTGATCAGGTTTTTAACTTAGCCGAGAAAATGAAAGCACAAAGCCGGTCATTGCGAGCCCCGAAGGGGCGTGGCAATCTGGACTTTGCAGAGATTGCCGCGTCGCTAACGCGACTCGCAATGACTGGTACCAAGCTTCGAGCCTGATCAGGACTAACAATGCTGCTGAAAAGTGGCAGGAGCGTGCGGAAAATGTACGATTTCCGCTTTACTATAAATACTTTCATATCGCCCGCTGGCCGTGTTGCCGTGACGCGCGCGCTCATAGTCCTGACAGTACTGGCCATCTCGGCCTGTGGCGTGAAGCAAGTTACCGTAAAAGACAGCTTCCCGACGCCCGTGCTTACCCAGCACCCGCAACACGTCGGGCTATATTTGGACGACAACTTCCGTAACTACAACCACAACGAAAAACTGCCCGGCGGGGGCAAGTGGAATATCGATCTGGGCAAGGCCAACGTGGCGCTGTTCCAGCAGGTGCTCACCGGCATGTTCCGTCAGGTTTCGCTTGTACAGGCGGTGCAGAGCAATAGCGGGCTGGATGCCATCATCAAGCCGGAGATCGAGGAATACCAGTTCAGCACGCCCGACCAGAATCAAACCGACTATTTTGAAGCCTGGTTCAAATACCGAATCTATTTTTATGATGCCCAGGGCAAAAAACTCGGCGACTGGCCGCTGACCGCCTACGGCCGCAGCGAAGCGCAATTCCTGAACGCGGAGGATTCCCTGCGCGTCGCCACGCGCGTCGCCATGCGCGATGCCGCCACCGCCATGGTGCTGGAATTTGACCAGCACCCTGCGGTGCGGGCGTTTTTATACGGTCCCGAGTCCGAGCCAGCGGTAGTCACGCAAGGAGACAGCCTGGATGCAAACTAGCTATAAGCTGTTCGCGTTGTTGGCGATACTTGCCAGTACCGGTTGCGTGAAATCCTCGATCGAACAAATCCGGCATACCGCTGTGAATTCCCAGATAGCCGATACTGAATCGGTGGTGATACTCGGCCGGCGTCAGCACAACAACAAGGAAACCGAAAACAGTTTTCTCGATTGCGTTACCAACGCGCTGGACGACGGCAAGATGAAAGTGTTGCCAGAGCAGACCTTTAAGGATCAAATGTTCCCCTGGTTTGAGCCGCGTGTGGCGCCATTAACCACAAAATCCTTGCCGCAACTCATGAGCCAGACCGCTGTAGCCGAGCGCCTGAAACAAACCGGTGTGCGCTACATCGTATGGCTGGACGGCTCAACCGAAGACGGCGACAAGGGCGGCAGCATGTCCTGCGCCGCCGGCCCCGGTGGCGGCGGCTGTCTGGGGTTCCTCTGGTGGGAGAAAAACGCCGACTACGAAGCCTCTATCTGGGATATGCAGAACAGCGAATCCGTGGGCAAGATCAGCGTAGATGCCTCCGGCACGTCCTATGTTCCCGCCGTGATCATCCCCATCCCGCTAATCGCACGCACCCAGAACGCGGCCTGTATTGGCGTTGCGAATCAGCTACGCGAATTCTTGCAAACCTTAAATTAGCCCTGAAATTAACCTAGCCGCCTTGTAACAACGCAATAAGCGGACTTGGGTAGACGCCGAGTGCAATCAACAAACCAGTGAGTAGCAGCAAGCTGGCCGCGGCTGGCAGTGCGACGCTGTGCCGAATATCGTCGGCTTCGGGATCGCCTGTCATCGTGATGATGATGCGCAGGTAATAGAACAAGCCGATAGCGCTGCCCGCCACCAGTGCCAGCGTCAAAATCCAGAGTTCGCCCTCAATCCCCGCGGCCAGGACGTAGAACTTGGCGGGAAAGCCGGCGGTGAGCGGAATGCCGGCCAGCGATAACAGCATCAGACTGAATACCCCGGCCAGCCAAGGCCGGCGCCAGAACAGGCCTTGGTATTGCGCCAGTGCCTGTGTTTCTTCGTCTTGCCCCTGGGAAAGCACGGTGATAATCGCAAACGCGCCGAGCGTGGTGACGAAGTAGGCGGCGAAATAGAACATGGCGGCTTCTACGCCAAGGGCGCCGCCGGCGATTAACGGCACCATTAAATAGCCCATGTGCGCGATGGAAGAGTAGGCCAACAGACGTTTGACGTTGTCCTGCAACAGCGCCAGCCAGTTGCCGATCAGCATGGAAGCCACTGCTACAATCGTGAGCACGGCCAGCAGCGTTGCATGTTGGTAGGCATTGGTTGCGGCCAGCAGGCGCAACAGCACCGCGAAAACCGCGCCCTTGGACACGGTGGCGAGAAAACCGGTTATAGGTGCCGGGGCGCCCTGGTAAACATCGGGCGCCCACAGATGGAAGGGTACGAGCGAGAGCTTGAAACCTACGCCCGTGGCGATAAGCAGATAAGCGCTGATCAGGATCAAGCTGTTACTGTTTAACTCGCCGCTCAGCGCACCGATTTCACCGAATTCCAAAGCACCGGTTTCGGCATAAAACAGGGCGAGTCCGAAGGTGAGCAGTGCGGTGGAAACGCCGACCAGCACCAGATATTTGATCGCCGCCTCGATGGGCTCTTGCGCGTGGCGGCGATAGGCTACCAACGCGAATAAGCCGACGCTGGTAGTTTCCAGACTCAGGAAAAAACTGCCCAGATGCACGCTGGCCGCCAGTGCCGCTGCGCCCAGGGTAGTAATCAGTAGGAGCAGATAATATTCCTCGTGGCGGATATCAAACGCGGATAAGTAGGCGTAACTAAGCAGGGTTGTTAGCAAGGCGGCCGCACTGATCAGGCCGATGAAAAACAGCGCGTAGCTGTCGATCATGAACAGCGGCGTGACTTGCAGGGGCGCTACGCCGGCCGCACCGGGCAAGGTAAGCAAGGTTACGATGAGACCCACGACGGTTAATCCGAACGCCGCACCGTGGTGGCGTTTAATCGAAACGCCAGCCAGAACCATAACTATCGTTGTGGCCAGCGCGAGCAGCGGGGATATGGCGATGATTTGCGCGAGACTCATGGCGATGCTCCGCCGACCACGGCCTGCAGACCTTCCAGCGCGGGTGTAGCCATATCGAATACCGGCTGTGGATAGATTCCCAGCCAGATAATCGCTATGGCCAGCAGGCCCATAACGCCAAGCTCGCGTTTATCGAAATCCAGGAGTTGCAGGCTTTCCGGGGCGGGGCCGTGAAAGCTGCGTTGGATCATGACCAGTGAGTAAATCGCCGCGCCAATCAAACCCAGGGCTGCAACCGCGGTCAGGCCGTAACTTACTTGCCAGGCGCCGAGCAGCGCCAGGAATTCTCCCACGAAGTTACCGGTGCCCGGCATGCCCAGCGAGGCAATAGCGAAAAACATGCCCAGGCCGGCTAACTTGGGCGCGCGCGCGGCCAGTCCGCCCATGCTGCGCATATCCCGGGTATGCAAGCGATGTTGCAGGGCCCCGGCGAGCAGGAACAAGGCGCCGGTGGATACGCCATGCGCAACCATCTGCATTACCGCGCCTTGCAGCGCCCAGATATTCCAGGCGTATATGCCCAGTAGTACGAAACCAAGATGCGAGATACTGGTGCAAGCGATCAGGCGTTTGATATCGGTTTGTACGAAGGCCAACAGCGCGCCGTAGATGATGCTGACCACGCCCAGTGTCATCGCAATGGGGGCGAAGTTTAGCGAGGCTTCGGGGAACAGCGGCAGTGCAAAACGCAACAGCCCGTAAGCGCCGGTCTTGAGCAGAATCGCGGCCAGAATAATCGAACCGGCGGTGGGGGCGGCGGTATGTGCATCGGGCAACCAGGAATGCACCGGTACGGCCGGCAGTTTCACCGCGAAGGCGATAAAGAAACCGAGCATGAGCCACATCGCCAGTGGGCCCGCGACTTCGGTGCCGAGCAGGTCGAAATAGTCAAAACTGAATTCGCCGGTTGCGCCCTGATATACAAACACCAGTGCCAGGATGGACACTAGCATCAAAAGACCACTGGCCTGAGTAAACAGGAAGAATTTAATCGCCGCGTAAATGCGGTTCTCGTGGCCCCAGATGCCGATGAGGAAATACATCGGCACCAGCATCACTTCCCAGAAAAAGAAAAACAGGAACAGGTCCAGCGCCAGGAATACGCCGATCACGCCGGCCAGCGACCACATCAAATTAAAGTGGAAAAAGGCGACCCTTTCTTCGATTTCCTTCCAGGAAGCGGCAATCCCGGCCAGCCCCAGCGCGCAGGTGAGGATAATCATCAACAGCGACAAACCGTCGAGCCCCAGCGCCCAGGTAATGCCGAAGCGCGGAATCCATTCTGCCGATTGGTAAGCCAGCCAGGCGCCCTGGCCCTGTACGGCAAAGGTTTCGCCACCGGCAAACCAGAAGTAGAGACAAATGATTAAATCCAGCGTCAGCGCCCCGGCACTAATCCAGCGCGGTGCCCGGCCCTCGCCGGTAAAGGCTGCGAGTACGCCGCCGATGAGTGGAATCAGGATGAGTGCGGTCAGCAGCATTACAACACCTGCGCCAGCGCAAACAGGATGATCACGCCGCCGGCAATGGCCGATGCGTACCAGCGCAGGTTGCCGGTTTGCGTGGCCGACAAACCGCGATGCAGGGCCGTGTTGCCCCAGGCGATTATCGTAAAGACGCCGTCCAGAATGTCGTCTCTATTTAAACGGGCAATGGCGACGACGGGACGCACCAGCAGACGGTCGTAAAGCCAGTCGAAACCGCAGCCTGAGCGTGCAAAGCGGGCTATTGCGGAATCGGATTGCGTTTGTTCGCCGCGGCCGAACATGAGCCACGCCAGACCGATGCCTGCGAGCGATGTAACGCCCGCGATCAATTTCAGAATCGTTGCTGTGGTGCCGTGATGCTCACCCGGCGCGCCGGGCAGCACGGATTCCAACGGCAAATGTATGAAGCCGCCAATAATTGAAAGCACAGCGAGCACGCCCAGCGGAATCAGCACCCGCCAGCTATGTTCCGTGCCCGGTTGGGCGTCCTGTTTGGCTTCGCCGAAGAATGCGATGAAAATCATCCGGAAGGTGTATAGCGCGGTAAGCAGCGCGCCGATCAGGCCCGCCAACCACAGCCAGGTGCCGCCGATATTGGGCGATCCGTTTTGCCAGGCTTCCAGCAGGATGACGTCCTTGCTATAAAAGCCGGCGGTGACCAATGGCAGGGAAGCCAGCGCCGAGCCGCCGATCAGCATGCTCCAGAAGGCTGCCGGTAGCTTCTTTCTTAGCCCGCCCATTTTGAAGATATCGGTCTCGTGGTGCAGGCGTAGCATGACGGCACCCGCAGCCAGAAATAACAGCGCCTTGAAAAACGCGTGCGTCATCAAGTGAAATACGGCCGCCGACCACGCGCCCACGCCGAGCGCCAGAAACATATAACCGATCTGGCTGATGGTGGAATAGGCCAGTACGCGTTTCATATCCGACTGGCCGAGCGCGCTGATGCCGGCGATAAGCAGGGTCGCGGCGCCGGCCAGGGCAACGGCAGTCATCACTGGCGGGGCTAATTCGTAGATTGGGTGCATGCGCGCGATCAGATAAACGCCTGCGGTTACCATGGTTGCCGCGTGGATTAACGCCGAAACCGGCGTGGGGCCGGCCATGGCATCTGGCAACCAGGTTTGTAGCGGCACCTGTGCGGATTTGCCCACCGCGCCGCTGAGTAGCAGCGCGGCTGCTGCAATCGCCGTACCGTTGCCCGGTTGCCACATTTCGGTGGCTCGGGCGAGCAGGGTGTCGATATCCAAGGTGCCGAGTTCGGCGAACAGCAGAAACAAACCCAAGGCCATCGCCGCATCGCCGATACGCGTCACGATGAAGGCTTTCTGCGCGGCTGCGCCGTTGGCCGAGTCCTGATACCAGAAGCCGATCAGCAGATAACTGCACAGGCCTACACCTTCCCAGCCCAGATAAAGCAGCAGCAGGTTGTCGCCCAGCACCAGTAGCAGCATGGAGGCGACAAACAGATTCATGTAGGCAAAAAAGCGCTGCATGCCGTCGTCGTGCGCCATGTATTCGGTCGAATACAGGTGGATCAGAAAGCCGACGCCGGTGATCACACCCATCATCACCATGGATAGCGCATCCAGATGCAGGGTAATGCCCGGATTGAATGTGCCAATCGACATCCAGGTCCAGAGCGTTAGTTCATAGGCGGTTTCGCCGGAGCTCGAGAACGAAATGCTGGCAAGCAAAGCCACAAGCGCCGCCAGTCCCACCGAACCGGCGCCAAAGGTAGCGGCCACCGGCCGTGGTAAGCGCAACAGCAACAGCGCTATTGCACTAGCCAGCGGCAGCGCAGGGACCAACCACAAAAGCCCCGTCATCCCGACAACTGGTTTAGTTTATCGATGTCCAGACCGCGTACGAACCGGTACATCTGCAACACCAGCGCGAGGCCCACGGACACATTCGCGGCCGCCACGGTAAGAATCAGGATGAACATAATCTGCCCGTCTGCGCCGCCCCAACGAGCACCGGCGGCAACAAATGCCAGCCCTGCCGCGTTGAGCATGATCTCAATATTGATCAGCACAAAAATCAGGTTGCGGCGCAGCAACACCCCGAGCAGGCCGAGCGCGAATAACACCGCGGCCAGCAACAGGCTGTGTTCGAGGGGGATGTCGGCTATCTGCACGATCCCATCCTTCTTGCATTACCAAAATTTATTTTTTTACCGCAGAGGGCGCAGAGAGCGCTGAGGAAAACTAAAAGCTGCATTTTTTTCTTCTCTGCGTACTCTGCGGTTAATAGGTCTTTATTCAAAACCGCTCCTCCTCGCGCTCGCGCCGGCCCAGGTGGTAGGCGCCGATAAAACCGGCCAGCAGCAGCATGGAAGCCAGTTCGACGATCAGTACGTAAGGGCCGAACAGGGCGATACCTACGGCTTTAGACTCCACACCGGCGGCGCCGGCTTGTGCGAAATCTCCCGCCAGCAATGCCCGGACGATGACGACAAGCAACACACCCGCGAGCAGACTCGGGCCAATCCAGGCGCGCGGCCCTAGCCAGCGTTTTTCCAGTTTTATGTCTTCGGTAACGTTTAACATCATCGCGACAAAAACGAATAAAACGACGATGGCACCAGCGTAAACAATCACCTCCAAAACAGCCACGAACGGCGCGCCAAGCACAAAGAAAATCGTGGCTACAGCCAAGAACGATACGATTAAATACAGCAGCGCGTGCACGGCATTTACCGACACAATCACCATGAAAGTGGCGGCGGTGGCGATAGCGGCGGCGATGTAGAAAGTTAGTTCCATATGTCATTAACCACAGAGAAACAGAGGAACAGAGGAACAGAGGAATGATTAAAGGTGTCGATATTGCGCTTGGTTCTCAACACATTCGAATGTGGCTTTACTGTGCCTTGGCCTAACAGTTGCCCGCCGAGATTGATAGCGCAATAAAAAACAGCCCTCTGTTCCTCTGTTTCTCTGTGGTTTTTTTCTTGAATCATGGCAATAGCGACTTGGTATCTATGGGCGCTTCTTCGTTTTCGGCTTCGCCCTTGTCCTTGCCGCCCACGGCTATGCCGGCGACGCGGTAGAAGTTGTACTCGGGATATTTACCGACGCCGTTGATTAGTAAATCTTCCTTTTCGTAAACCATGTCCTGACGATTGAACTCGCCCATCTCGAAATCCGGAGTCAGTTGTATGGCGTAGGTCGGGCAGGCTTCCTCGCAGAAGCCGCAGTAAATACAGCGCGAGAAGTTGATGCGAAAAGTTTCCGGATACCAGCGGCCCGAGTCGTCCTCGGCCTTGACCACATCAATGCAGTCCACCGGGCAGGCCACGGCGCACAGGTTGCAGGCAACACAGCGCTCTTCGCCATCCGGATCGCGCGAGAGAATAATCCGGCCGCGGGAGCGTGGTGGTAAATAGGGTTGTTCTTCCGGATACTGCACCGTCTCGCGCTTGCGAAACGCATGCAGGAATACCATCCAGATTGTGCGTATGTGGCTTAGCATGGTGACAAAATTGATGAACCACAGAGGAACAGAGAAACAGAGGGAAGAAAAAGAGTTGCTTTTGGTGTTAAGAGTTTTGATCGATCTTTGATGAAATGCCCGCTATTTATTTTCACCACGAAGTCACAAAGCACACGAAGGTTGAAAAAAACAAACCTCTGTTTCCTCTGTTCCTCTGTGGTTAACATGATTTTCATAATTCCATCGCTAAAACTATTGCCCCGGTTACCGCTAGGTTAAGCAGCGACAGCGGCAGCATCGCTTTCCACCCAAATGCCATAAGTTGGTCATAGCGCGGCCGTGGCAGGGAAGCGCGTAACAGGATGAAGAACACGATAAAGACCGCGGTTTTCAGCCAGAACCAGACAATCGGCGGCAGTAGCGGCCCTTGCCAGCCGCCGAAGAATAATGTGACCGCGAGTGCAGAAATCAGGATGATGCTGAGATATTCGCCCAGGAAAAACATGCCGAATTTCATGCCGGAATACTCCGTGTGGTAACCGGCGGTGAGCTCGTGCTCAGCCTCGGGCAGGTCAAACGGCATGCGATGCGCCTCGGCGATACCGGCAATCATGAAGATCAGAAACCCAAGGAATTGCGGCACCACAAACCACATGTTTTCCTGTGCCTTGACTATCTCGCGCAGGTTGAACGAATCGGATAACAGCACCACACCCATTAATGAAAGCCCCATGAACACTTCGTAGGAAATCATTTGCGCCGCGGTGCGCATGCCGCCGAGCAGAGCGTATTTGTTGTTCGATGCCCACGCAGCAAACACCACCGAATACACGCCGAGTGAGGTCATGGCCAGCACGAACAGCAGGCCAATATTTAAATCGACGATGCCGAAAGTTGGCGATAGCGGAATCACTACAAAGGCCATGAGTGTGGTGAACAAAACAACCGCCGGCGCAATTACGAATACCGGCTTATCGGAAAACGGCGGAATCCAGTCTTCCTTGGTGAGGATTTTGATCATGTCGGCTACGACCTGCAGCACGCCAAAAGGCCCGACTCGGTTGGGGCCGTAACGGTCTTGCAACAGACCAAGCAGGCGTCTTTCTATCCAGATCAACCCGGCGGCTAAACCGATCAGCAGCGCCAGCAGGCCAGCGATCTGGGCGCTGGTGCCGAGCCCTTGCAGGACCGCCGCGTCGGTCATAACGTCAGCTCTTGTGGCAGGCGTAAACCTTGCAAGCCGTCCAGGCCAACGGGTACTCCGATACAGGCTTCGGGTATGTCGTCTGTAATACGCACGGGCAGGCTATGGGTTTCGCCGTCGAACGTGAGTTCCAGGTTATCGCCTTCGCCTAGTTGCAGGAACCCCGCGTCTTTCGGACATAACGTGAAACAGGCTTTCGGGATGCGGGCGGCAACGGCCGGCGCCAGCGCGCTCAGCGGATCGGAGCCGAAAATATGATGATAGGGGATTGCCTGCCAGCCATGCTGGGCTTTTACTTCGGCGGGGAAAAACACGATTTCATCCGTTCTCTTGTACAGCAATTGCGCGCCGGGGTCGCCGCCTTTCAGCGGCCCGGCGACTTCATCCTGAAAACGCGTGATGGCCTGTTGATTGGAGTTCCAACCCGGTGTCCAGGCGAAGGGCCGTAATGCCGCCGGGGTCTGACCCTGCCAGCCTTCCATGGAATAGGCGAGCGCCGAATCGGCATCAGGAATGGGGCGGCGTTCATGCACGCTTTCATCGGCGTGCATGGCGGTGCGCCCGGAATAGCGATGCGGCATGCGGGGGATTCGCATGCCCGCCTTGCGAAAGGCTGCCGAGGGTGCAGCGTCCTGAATTGTGGCTAACGCAGGCAGGTCTTCTGCCAGCGCTGTAATCACATCATCGAGTGAATTCCATTGCGGTGCAGCGTCGTTGGCCGCCATTAAATCCGAGCACCAGCGCCAGGCGTCCTGAATTTCACCTTGTGGTTGATAGACCTGAAAATGACGCTGCGCCCGGCCTTCATTATTAACCAGCGTACCGTCGGATTCGGCAAAGGTGCCCGCAGGTAAAACCGCGGTGGCTTTGGCCAGCGTCGCCTGGGTGCTGTGGTCGATAACGATCAGGTTTTTGGCCTGTTCCAGCGCGCTGTCCACGGTGGTTTTATTGGCGCGCTGATATAAATCATTTTCCAGCACGATAGCGGTATCGGCCGCGCCGCTATGCAAGCGTTCCAGTGCGTCGTCCACGCTCTGTCCGCCGAGCAGACCGAGGCCCGCGCTATTGCATTCGGGTAGCGTTAGAAAAACATTGCCAGTCTCGCCCAGCGCCGCGGCGATATTAGCTGCCGCTTGCAGTATGGCCGTGCTGCCCAGGCTGGTGCCGGATACGATTAGCGGACGTTTGGCGGATTTAAAAATGCCGGCGATTTCCTGCGCCAGAGTGTCGATGTCTGCATCCAGGTCGGGTGTGATTGATGCCTGGTTATTCAGGTAATGCGCCACCGCGAAACCCAGCTCGGCTATGCGAGCAGGCTTGGCGCGTAAGCTATGTACGGCAACGTCGTCAAGTTTTGTGGCGCATGCGCCCGCCTGATAAAGCGGGCTGCGCCGATTCTGGGCGATGTCACGCACGGCGCGATCATGCCAGGTGGGAATTTTGTTCTCGCGGGCTATCTCATATGCCTGCTGGCGCACGGATTGGTGCAACCCTAGCGCCACGAGGGGCGCCGTGTTGGTTACGTCCTCTCCCAGCACTAACACGGCGTCGCATTGTTCAACTTCACGCAGGCTAATGCTCTGGGCCGGTGTGGTTTGCAGAATATCCAGCGCGAGTTTAACCAGCGCCTGTTCGGGCGCGGCCATGCCAGTGCTGAAGTTTTCCGCACCCACCAACCGCCGCAGCGCGAAGTTGGCTTCCAGCGTGGCGCGCGGTGAGCCGATGCCGATAATGCCCCGACTCTCGCTGATTACTGTATGCAAATGTTCCAGTGCGTGATCTTTGCTGACGGGTTCCAGCACGTCTGCGCTTTTGAGCATCAGCTCAACGGGCCGGTCCTTGCGGTTATTGAAGCCGGCGCCGAAACGCCCGCGGTCGCACAGGAAATAACCGTTAATCTCGCCGTGGTAACGATTCTGAATACGCTTAATCTGGCCCTTGCGTGCGCCGGGGCTGGTGTTGCAGCCCAGCGAACAGTGCGGGCAAATTCCGGGTGCGTTTTCCAGGTCCCATTTGCGCGTGTAGTCAGCACCCAGCGATTTATCGGTGAACACGCCGGTGGGGCAAACCTCAACCAGATTGCCGGAAAATTCATTCTCCAAAGCGCCGTCCTCGTGCCGGCCGAAGAACACATGGTCGTGCGCGCCGAAGGCGTCTAAATCATCCCCGCCTGCGTAGTCGCGGTAATAGCGCACGCAGCGATAACATGCGATGCAGCGGTTCATTTCGTGCTTAATGAACGGGCCGAGATCCTGATTGCGGTGGGTGCGTTTCTGGCCGCGGAAGCGCCGGCGTGTATGGCCGGTCATCAAGGTCATGTCCTGCAGGTGGCACTCGCCACCTTCCTCGCACACCGGGCAATCGTGCGGGTGGTTGATCATCAGCCATTCGATAATCTGGGCGCGGAAATCGCGTGCCTCCGGGTCGTTGATTGAGATGATGGTTTCATCGGCCGCGGCCGTCATGCAGGCCATGACGATCTGGCCCTGTTTGTCGTCGACATTTTTGTATTTTTTAACCGCGCACTGGCGGCAGGCGCCTACCGAATGTAGGCAGGGATGCCAGCAGAAATAAGGCAGGTTAAAGCCCAGCGACAGCGCTGCTTTTAGCAGGTTGTCGTTGTCATCGACTTCGAAAGCGTGACCGTCTATGTTGATTTTTGCCATGATTATTTATGAACCACAGAGGAACGGAGGAAACAGAGTAAGAAAAAAATGTTTGTCTGCGTGGTCTGGTTAAGTGATCTTTGTAAAATTTTAACCACTAAGACACAAAGAACACGAAGAAGGAATATTTGACCTCTCTGTTTCTCTGTTCCTCTGTGGTTAACCTTCTTCATGCCGTCTTCGCCGCAGCCGGAAGCAAGGCTTCAAAATCATCGCGGAAATATTTAAGTGCTGATTCTAGTGGTCCCATCGCCCCCGGTGCAAGGGCGCAAAAGGTTTTTCCGGGGCCCAGGAATTTGGTGTGCATGTCCAGTAGCTCGATATCGCCGGGTTTGCCGCGGCCCTGTTCCAGGTCGATCAGTATCCGTTCCACCCAGGGCAGGCCATCGCGGCAGGGGGTGCACCAACCGCAGGATTCCTGCGCGAAGAAATGTTCCAGGTTGCGCAAGACGCCAACCATGGA
>JBDNIO010000206.1:0-6748 GCA_041688215.1 Salinisphaeraceae bacterium
CAGCGTGAGCTGTTCCAGTTAGCACCGTCAGGCCGCGGCTGAACCGCGCAGTGCGTGTGGCAAAAGCCATATACAATCGGCCACGAGTAAAGCCTGCAGCAGCTCGCTAACTCCACACTCCGGAATCTATTTAGTTGGTGTAATGAATATATCCAGGCAACGGTCTATAGAGGCAAGACATGGCTGAGCCCGGCGGGACCACCGACATGAGCAGCAAACAACATCGTTTCGAGGCTATGGTCGGCGCGGTAACCGACGATCTCTTCCGTTATGCCTACTGGCTTTGCCGGGATAAACACCTGGCCGAAGACCTGGTGCAGGAAACCCTGCTGCGGGCCTGGCGCTTCATGGACAACCTGCGGGATACCAAGGCCGTAAAATCCTGGTTGATTACCACCCTGCGGCGCGAAAACGCCCGCCTGTATGAGCGCAAACGGCTGCAACGGGTGGACATGGAAATGGGTGATCTTGCCGATGCTGCCGGCGATACCGCCTGGGCCGCCGCCGAAATTTCCGAATTATATGCCCGCATCCACGCCCTGGCAGACGACTATCGCGAGCCGCTGGCGCTGCAGGTCATCCTCGGCTACAGCGTAGCCGAGATTTCCGACACCATGGATATAAGTAAAAGCGCGGTCATGACGCGCCTGTTTCGTGCCCGTAAACAATTGCTGGACGCTGTGGACGATTTGCCCGAACAGCGCGCCGGGGGAATAAGAAAATGAATTGCCTGGAATTTCGTCGTGCCTATTTGACGGACCCCTATCATCTGGAGCCCGAGCAAAGCGCGCACGTGCGCGAATGCGACGCCTGCGCCCGCTATGCCAACCGCCAGACCGCGGCGGACCGCCGCCTGGAAGCAGCGTTGCGGATTCCTGTTTCCAGGGACCTGGGCGCCAACGTAATCTTTGAGCGCAGCATCCGCAGTCGTCGCGGTCTGCGGGTATTTGCCATGGCCGCGGGCCTGGTTTTAACCGTGGCTGCGGCCTTCGGCGTAACCATGTTTAACCTGGGTTCAGACAATCTGCAGAGCGAGTTTCTTGTACATATGTCGCACGACCCAATCCACAAGCAAAGCCCGATGCCCGACGCGGACACGCTGTTGCGGCAGGTAAATGCGAGTATGGGTATAACCCTGGGCAATGAGCCCATGGGCCAGGTCGTGGCCGCGCGTCATTGTGATCTGGATGGTCATCAGGCGGCGCACTTCGTGATCGAAGAGGATGGCGTGCGTGCCACCGCCTTCCTGGTGCCGTATGAATCTCTATCTGGGCACGAATGGCTGGAAAACAGCGATGGCCAGCACGGCATGCTTATCCCCACCTCAGGCGGAGTAATTGCCGTTTTCTGCCCGGAGCGCCAGATGCTGGTGCGCGTGGGCGAACAGTTGCAGCGCTCGGTGCAGTGGTCTGCTTCTTAGTGTAGTGCGTTGGAATTAACGCTACTTAAGCGGCGATGAGCCCGAGAACCTGTCATTGCGAGCGAAGCGCGGCAATCCAGTGCCGGAGTCGTTGTAAGTTATGCGGCTCGCCACTGGATTGCCGCGTCAGCCCCGTTACACGGGGCTTCCTCGCAATGACGTAGTTCACATTTATTCATGTGGTTGTATGAATTCCAAACTACAATGGCGCACTACACTAGGCGGGTATTTCGCTTAAATCGGCCAAGGGGTGTTCGCCGTCCCAGCGATCAATAAAGTGCTCGTCTACCCAAGTGGCTGGTACCTCTGCGACTGAAGCGTAGCGCCATTGCGGCCGGCGGTCCTTGTCTATCAGCAACGCCCGCACACCCTCTCGGAAATCCGGCTTGCGAATACAGGCCAGCGCCATTTCCAGTTCGCGCATGAAGCACTGTTTCAGGGATAAATGCTTGCCGTGCCTGATTTGTTCGTAAACCAGATGCGCGCTCACCGGGCAGCTGCCGGCATGGGTTTTTCCGGCTTGCGCCAGCCAGCTGTCGGCATGTGATTCCAGGCTGCGGATGCTGGCCACGACGCCGGACAAGGTCTCGGCATCGCAAACGTCATCAATACAATCCAGGTGCTTGCGTAAATGCGAATGCGGGCAATGTGCCTGGCTTCTGTTAGCAGCCTGGCGCAGCACGTGTTCGACCACCACTGCGGGGTCTTGCCAGTTCTCGGCTGCCGTGAGGGCCTGGATGACGGCTGCTTTTTCATCGCGGTCGATAAAACGATTCGCAAACCCTGTAAACAGGGCATCGCCGGCGTTCATGTGGGCGCCGGTCAGGCCCAGAAACAGCCCGGTGCTTGCCGGCATGCGATTTAAAAACCACGTGGCACCCACATCCGGAAACAGGCCGATGGTGATTTCCGGCATGGCCAGACGAGAGGTTTGCGTGACGACCCGATGGCTGGCGCCGGCGAGTATGCCCAGCCCGCCGCCCATGACGATGCCGTCGCCCCAGGCAATGATCGGCGTTTGCATCGTATGAATGAAATAATCCAGCCGGTATTCCGCGAGGAAGAAGCTATCCGCATCGCTGCTGTCAGCGTCGCCCGTCATGGCCTGGTATATCCGGGTAATATTTGCGCCGGCACAGAAGGCCTTGTCGCCCGATCCTTGCATGAAGATGCAAACCAGGTTGTCGTCAGCTTCCCAGGCCGACAATTGCGATCGCAGCTGCTCGATCATGGGCAGGGTCAGTGAGTTCAGCGTTTTCGGTGAATTCAGGGTGATGTGCCCGATGCGTTTATTGCCGCAGGCAGGGATTTCTTCGATCAGGATTTCGTCGTTGCTGCTCATGGATTTAGGTGATCCTAACGCGCATTCAGATTACCTCGTCTTTCCGGAAAATGCATTGCATTTATCCGGAATCCAGCCGGTTTGAGGCTATGGATTCCGAGTCTCGCGAATGCGATCCCGGAATGACGAAATAAGGAGCTTGAGTCATCATTAGAAGCGTTTAAATCGAAATTTATCATTTCATATCGATGGTCAGATTCGGCCCGCTCGCCGGAATGCCGGAGTCAAACCAGCGCGATATTATGGTTTTTGTTTCGGTGTAAAAGCGGATGGCGTCCTTGCCGTAGGCGTGCAGATCGCCGTAAAAACTGGCCTTGCCGCCGGTGAAGGAGAAGAATGGCACCGGCACGGGAATCGGAATATTCACGCCGATCTGGCCGACTTCACACTCCTGGCAATACTTGCGCGCGGCGGCGCCCGACGCCGTAAAAATGGCGGTGCCGTTGCCGTAAGGGTTGGCGTTGATCAGCGTGATCGCTGCGTCGAGCGAGTCCACCGCCACGGCACACAACACCGGCCCGAATATCTCCTCTTTGTAAATCGACATGGCCGGCGTTACACCGGAAAACAACGTGGGGCCAATCCAGTTGCCGTGGGGATAGCCTTCCACGCGGCAATCACGACCGTCCAGCTCCAGGGTCGCGCCTTCTTTTTCACCCAGGGTGATCATATCCTTGATGCGTTGCGTGGACTGCGGGTTGATCTGCGCCCCGTAGCCGGCGTTCTCGTCGTCCCAGCGCCCCGGTTTGATTTGCGCCATGACCTGTTTTATTTCCGGCAGCCATTCCTGTGCCTGGCCGACCAGCACCACGACCGAATTAGCCATGCAGCGCTGGCCGGCCGCGCCCACGGCCGAGCCTACCAGGTTGTTAATGCTTTGCGCCTTGTCGGCGTCGGGCATGATGACCATGTGATTCTTAGCGCCGGCCAGGGCCTGCACCCGTTTCAGGTGCTGGCTGGCGGTGCGGTAAATAGTTTGCGCAACCGGTAGCGAGCCGACGAAGGAAATGGTTTTAACGTCCGGGTGTTCGAGCAGCATGTCCACCTGGGCCTTGCCGCCATGCACGACCTGCAATACGTCTTTTGGAAAGCCGGCCTCCAGAAACAGTTCGGCCAGCCGATTGGGCGTCATCGGGTCCTGTTCCGAGGGTTTCAGAACGAAAGTGTTGCCACAGACAATCGCCAGCGGGAAAAACCACAGCGGAATCATGGCCGGAAAGTTGAACGGGGTAATCCCCGCGCACACGCCAAGCGGCACGCTGACGCTGCGGATGTCGATGCCGCTGGAGATGTTCTGGGCAGCATCGGCGATCGTTAACGAAGATGCATTACAAGCCTGCTCCACCACCTCAATGCCACGCCAGACGTCGCCTTTGGCATCAGCAAGGGTTTTGCCGGTTTCCCGGGCGAGGATTTCGCCGAGCTCATCGTGATGTTCTTTCAGCAACGCCTGATACCGCAGCATCATGCGGCAACGCTGGGGCGCGGGTACGTCTTTCCAGGTTTTGAAAGCGGCGCGTGCACTGGCTACCGCTGCCTGCATTTCGTCCGGCGTGGTCTGGGGCGCCTGCGCCAGTATTTCTTGAGTGGCGGGGTCGGTTA
Source organism: Salinisphaeraceae bacterium (assembly GCA_041688215.1). GTDB lineage: Bacteria > Pseudomonadota > Gammaproteobacteria > Nevskiales > Salinisphaeraceae > JBDNIO01. The sequence continues at coordinate 4,365 of JBDNIO010000206.1, forward strand.
CATCAATCCACTCCCTGCACTGCGACTGGCGCCATTCGCCGCCGATGAGCTGGGCCAGTTGCGGTGCTTTGCTTGGGCTCGTCATAGTCAGGCCTTACGGGTTTTTCAGATACGCGGCTGCGATTTTATCGGGACGCCATAGTATGTGATTCGCAGGGTTGCTGCACGGTGGGTTCGCGTGTGCCAAGGCTGTTGGTATCTACCACCAGACTTGATTTATAGTCCATGATTCGTGCGTCGTGTGAACGCGAGGAAAACCTGTTGAGGAGTAAGCAATGGAAACGCCACTAACGCCCATGGACTTTGCGCGGCGCGCGCGCCGACTGTACCCGAACAGCACGGCGGTGGTCGATGGGGATGCGAGATTCACTTATGCCGAGTTCCTGGCGCGCTGTGACCGCGCCTCCAGTGCCCTGCAGGCGCTGGGAGTTAAAGCGGGTGATCGCGTGGCGGTAATCGCCCCCAATACCCACACAAATTTGGAAATGTTTTACGCCATTCCGCAGATTGGCGCGGTGATTGTGCCGGTGAATTACCGCCTTACGCCGGAGGAATTCGCCTATATCCTGTTACACAGCGGCGCCACGGTCGTGTGCGCGCACAGTGATTATCTGGATGCGGTAGACAGCATTCGCGGGCAATGCCAGGAGCTTGAGCATTTTGTGGCGCTGGAGGGCAGCAAAAAGGGCTGGATAGAGTACGAGACCCGTCTGGCTGAAAGCGACGCCGAATTCGATGCACTTGAAATCAGCGAGTCGGATCTGTTGTCGATCAACTATACCAGCGGTACGACTTCGCGGCCCAAAGGCGTAATGATTACCCACCGCAACGCTTATATGAATGTGGTCGGCACCCTGATCCACCAGCATCTGACCCCGGCAGACAATTACCTTTGGACCCTGCCGATGTTTCACGCCAACGGCTGGACCTTCACCTGGACCATCACCGCTTGCGGCGGCACCCACGTGTGCCTGCGCAAAGTGGAGCCGGAGCATATTTTCCGTTTGATGGCCGAGGAAAACATCAGCATGTTCTGCGCCGCGCCGACGGTGCTTATCGGCCTCGCCAACGCGCCGGAAGAACTGCGCGCAAATGCGCCCAAAGGCATCCGCCTGTTCACCGCGGGCTCACCGCCGGCAGCCGCCACCATCGAGCGACTTGAACAGGATCTGGGCTGGGAACTCACGCATGTTTACGGCTTAACCGAGACGACGCCGTTCATTACCATCTGCGAACCCCGCAGCGAACACGCCCAACTCAACGCCAGCGAGCTTGCCAACCTCAAGGCCCGCCAGGGCGTTGAGTTAATCACCTCAGGTGATCTGCGTGTGGTCGATGAAGACGGCGAAGAAGTCCCCTGGGACGGCGGAACCCTGGGCGAGATAACCGTGCGCGGCAACGTCGTGATGCAGGGTTATTACAACGATAAAAAAGCCACGAAAGAAGCCATCCGTAATGGCTATTTTCATTCCGGCGACGCCGCAGTGGTGCATCCGGATGGCTATGTGGAGATTCGTGACCGCTTCAAGGACGTCATTATCAGTGGCGGCGAGAATATTTCCTCGGTGGAAGTGGAAGGTGTTTTGCTGCGCCACCCGGCAGTGCAGGAAGCCGCCGTAGTCGGTGTGCCGCACGAACAATGGGGCGAATCGCCGCACGCATTTGTAATCTGCAAGGCCGATTCCCAAGTCAGCGAAGACGAGATCAAGCAGTTCGTGCGCGACAACATGGCGCATTTCAAGACACCGCAGTGGGTAAGTTTTGTGGATGAGCTGCCGAAAACCGCGACCGGCAAAATCCAGAAATTCGTATTGCGCGAAGGCGCCTCCGGCACAAGCAAACAGTGAGATAAAGCCTGCCGGGCAATGGATATCAGGAACCGGATATTTCGCAACGTATTCAGTATTTCCGGTTTATTAAATAAGTGGTTCTAACGATACTCAGGTACTGCATAAAAACCGCATCAGCTTCGAATGCACTTCGCCACTTACGCGCTGATTCCAGATTATTCGCTTTCATCTGCATAGGCTTATGAACACAGAGGCACACAGAGGAAAAATTACGACGAACAAGACCCTCTGTGCGCCTCTGTGGTTTTATAAAAAGTGGAATTTGGAACACGATGTCGTCAACCTGATTCAGAGTGAGAGCCCAATTAAATTTTTTAGAATATAGCATATTCCAATCCCAAAATGAGTCTGAAGGTTAGCGAAAAGAGTCAGCTGGCTTTCATCCGTTCGAAGATAGATTCAAAGAGTGAGTGTCGGGCGTTTTGTAGACGTTTAGCGGCTTCATTATCACTGATTGCATACGCGATAGCATCCAGGGATTCAAAGGTCACTGTAGGCTTAAGAAACTGGGCGGCGTCGGGCAGAGATTTGAGC
>JBDNIO010000207.1:0-4243 GCA_041688215.1 Salinisphaeraceae bacterium
CAAAGCCACTAAAAACCGCCGTATCTTTCCCAGCGATGCCTCGGCGATGAGGGTGGTATTCTTGGCCACTCAGGCCGCTTCCGTGCGCTGGAACCGGCCGATGAAAAACTGGAAAGCGGCCATGAATCGATTCCATATCGAGCATGGCGATAGACTACTGGCCAATCAGTAGGTAAATGCAGTTACACAGTTAGCGTTACAGACTCCAGGCGCGTTCTTTATCACTCGCGCCAAGTCCAATCTCGATGCCCGCCGACTGTACTCGGTGCCAGTCGATCGCAGCACAGGCTTGATCTGCGATCAAATTATCCTGCTCAACGGTCATTACAGTGCCCAGCACTTTCCCAGACATCTGCGGCGCATCCGCTTCACCGATCCCGAGTCGAAAAAATCGCTGGTATTTTTGACCAACAATTTAACGTTGCCTGCGCAAACTATATGCGCTTTGTACAAGGCACGCTGGCAAGTCGAACTATTCTTCAAATGGATCAAGCAACATCTGCGGATCAAGCAGTTTTTTGGCACCTCCGAGAACGCAGTGAAGTCGCAAATATGGATCGCGGTGTCCGTCTATGTACTCGTAGCCATCGTCAAAAAACGACTCGCACTGGAGGCTTCACTCTACACTTTGCTACAGATATTTTCGTTGACACTGTTCGAGAAAATACCGTTAGAACAAGTGGTTACGGGTATCGAATACAGAACCGAACAGAGAACAGTGCCACCCGAGTAACCAATTGAATTTGTTTGATTTTTAACCGGACACTACTGACCTACGCATGCAAATCAATACGGCTTTGTCTGAGCTATGTCTTTTTGTTTGAGTTTGCCGGTGGTTGAAGCTCGTCAGCTTGTGGTATTGCTCGAACAAAAAGCGAGGAATCAATCAGCCTGACCATTGATTTTGATGGCTTGAATTTTCTTGGCGAATCCACTGTCGGAACGCCATACGCAAAGCGTATACTGTGTATTAGTAGTCACTGGCGTATATCGTAATGCAGGAATTAACCGTACAAGCCGTTTGGGACGATGAGGCATCCGTTTGGGTGGCGACCAGTAACGATATACCGGGACTGGCCACAGAGGCCGATACACTGGAAATGCTCGCCGATAAACTTCGCATCATGGTTCCGGAATTACTGGAAGCAAACGGTATGCGCACCGGTAGTAATTACCTACCCTATCGTTTGACTGCCGAGCGTACTGAGTATATCCACGCTTAATGGCGTCGAACTTCACGCCTGATCTCAAGCGTATGCTCAAAGATTCCGGCTGCGAGCTCCTGAGAGCCGGCAAAGGTGATCACGAGATTTGGCAGACACCAGCCGGTAAGCGCTTTGTGGTAGACAGCAAGATCAAATCGCGGCATACGGCAAATGCGGTGTTGCAGCAGGCCGGATTGTCGAAGGCTTTTTAACACGGCAAAAAACCCATCAGTTTAATAAGAATTAGTCCCTGAAACCGTTTCCCCACGTCCGTTATTCCGACTTTGCGCAATTGCGATGGTGCCATAAAAAGACTATATTTGGCCCACATAAAACAGCCAGAATGCACCAGCATGAAACTAAGTGAGTCGGTCAAACCCATCAGCTACCTGAAGAGCAACACCGCCGAGGCACTTCGTAGCGTAGGCAGCAAACGGCAGCCCATGGTGATAACGCAGCACGGCGAGGCCAAAGCGGTGCTCCAGGATATTGTCAGCTACGAGCAAACCCAGGAGTCACTTGCACTGCTGAAAATGCTGGCTATGAGTTCCAAAAATATTGAACAGGGACACAGCAAACCCCTCAAGCAGGCTTTCGCGCACATGCGCAAGCGCTGCAAAGACCAAACCGCGTGAAGCGCTACGCGTCCGACTCGCCGCGGATGCAGAACAGGACCTGATCGATATCCATCAGTACGTTGCCATCCACGACGCGCCGGAAAAAGCGTCTTACGTGTTAGACCAACTGGAATCCCTGTGTCTGCGCCTCGCTGAATTACCAACGCGGGGCCACGTACCGCCCGAGCTGGACCGGATCGGCGTCCAGACCTATCGGGAAGTCCACTTCAAGCCTTATCGGGTTATTTACGAGATGGATGGGCAGGATGTATTTATCCACTGCATCCTCGACGGTCGTCGAGATATACAGTCGCTACTGGAGCGGCGAATGCTGCGTTGAATCTTCTGTCTGAATCGCCTCCAACCCGTTTTTATTTCAGTCTGACCCCGGTTTTTCATTTTTGCGTTTTTCACGGTGGTCAAACGGCGTCATTTTTTGCCCATCAATGCCGCCACGTCTCGATGTAACGCAGGCAGATCATCCTGAAGAACACGCCACACAACTTCATCGTCGATTTCGGTATACCCGTGTATCAATATGTTCCGGAATGCGATGGCTTGCTGGCATCCAGCGATTTTTTCGGCGGTAGCAGAGTCGCGGCGCCGCAGTTGGTTTAAGGCTTCGCCAATAATCTCGAATTGGCGCTCCACAGCAGAGCGCAGGAGATCATCAGCTTGATAGTCGGAGAGCCGCTTGTCCTTGGTGAATTTTTGAATACGCTGCGCAGCCGTACGCACATCGTACAAATACTTCAGTGCTTCACGCGACATAAACTGGCCGCCGGCTTTCGTCCACGCTCTGCCGGAAATAGGGATTTTTTATACTGCGGTCTGTTACCAAATCAACTGAACAGCAGAACAGAGCTTCCAGTTCCTCAAGTAAACCGAAATAGGCACGCGCCATGCCACCGGGTGGCTGCTCTACGAACTCGACGAGAAAATCCAAATCGCTCTTGGCGGGATCAAACTCACCCGTGACCGCCGAGCCAAACAACTCGAGCCGCGCAACACCGTAGCGTTGCGCTAGCGTTGCCAGTTCAACCTCATGTTTGTCAGTAATAATGCTCATATGCTGATACTAAGGCATGATGGGTCAAGGTGACAGGGCTTGGCGGATTTGCCCACGTTGCGGCCGATCAATGGTTAAAAAGGTCTAATCCCACACAAGAGTTTTGGGTTTGCTCGGGCTATCCGAACTGTCGCGGCATCAGGCATCAGAGAAATCAATGGAATCTGAGCTCATTGATTCCGCCATTGATTCCGGAAGGCCCGGTAGTTGGCGGGCGGTTGCAGTGGGATTTTTGAATTTAACCGACAGTTAGCCGGCTTAGCGCGCAGCGTGTAAGCCGGTGTATGATCCAATACTATCTCTGGCATATCGGGCTAAACATACCTCTTCATTCCTATAAATGGCCAGTCACCACCTACAGCATTGTTTACTGCGCGCGCTAATGGTCATATAGTCTTGGGTGGAGATGGCCGCTTTGCATAGTTTGAGAAACGCATGCCAGCACACCCCGCTACCCTCGGCGCCCCCCCAACGCTTTCTGCTGCGGCATTATTCATGAAAACATTTGATCGTCCAAAAGCACTAGAAGTCATACTGTACATCGCGCAGCGGGTACAAGATGCTGGCTTTCACAAGCTATCCAAAATCCTCTACTTCGCGGATCGCCAACACCTACAAGAGTTCGGGCGGTTTATTTGTGGAGATCGCTATATCGCCATGCAGCATGGACCGGTACCGAGCGGTATTTACGACATTCTCAAAGCAATACGTAACGGCAGCGAGTGGCACCCTGACTACAACGAGCTACAGCTGGGATTGGAAGTGTTCCATAACTACAAACTGCGGCCCCGACGGGATGCCAATCTCGACCATCTCAGCGAATCAGACCGGCAGTGCCTGGACGCCTCTATAGCCAAACATGACGCCATGAGTTTTGGTCAACTCACAACCTTGAGCCACGATGAAGCCTACGAATCCGCCGACTTCAATGACGAAATCAATATTGAGGTAATTGCACGCACACTCGCGGGTGGCGACGAGATTGTGCAGCACCTGCGCAACCCCCACCCCGGCGGCCACTGACAAACACGGTGGATTTTCTCGAACCCGGCCGCATCCTACATCTGTACTGCGAATTCGAGGGGCGAGTCAGCAAACACAAATTCCTGGTGCTCACTGATGCCGACAAAGAATGTCTGTTCTTCGTCATCAACTCCCAGATCAACGACTTTGTGCGCAACCGACCGCCACTTATGCAGGCGCAAATTCCAAGTTAGTGCACCATTCTTTCTGTAATTTGGTTTGAGTCCGGTAGGGCGACAGGCCATCCGCTATTCTTTCGTTGGATTGTTGACGCAAACAAACGAAAGGAAAAACAGATGACCTGTCGAGTAGAGAATACCCAAAGTGAG
>JBDNIO010000208.1:0-2064 GCA_041688215.1 Salinisphaeraceae bacterium
AGGTCATAAGCCGGGGCCAGCCGCCAACGGCGGTCTTGTCCTAATCGCCAGGCAAAGTTCTTCGGGTGGTCATCGTGATTGTGAAACAGCACATTGAATACCGCTCGAGCATAGGCTTTTTCCACCTCGCGCTCATCCCGGGTCAGCAGGCGTGTGGCCCGCATTAAGGCTGTATAGTCGACGCTACCCGGCACACGAAAATCCACCTGTAATAATCCTGCCAGGCTGTGCACGGGCACACACAAGCCGTCTGCCCGGTCGAAGCGAGCTACCGCAAACGCAGCTAGACCAGGTGCCAGATCAAACCAGGTGCTGGCAGGCATGTCCAAACAGCAATCGCGGGCCAATTCGGCATACAGCTGCTCGATGGCACACACCTCCTTGTGCTCGTGTTGCGCCGGAAATTTAACCAGCCAGGGCTCCCCCGCCGCATCCCGGCGAGTGCTCACTTGTCTGGATGCAGGGTCATACTGGATCAGAGCCTTGGGCCGCGCGCCCTGCGGCGAGCCGCCGACAAAGGCCAGCTCAGGCAAGGCCACATCGGCGCTATCTTCGATCAGGCGTGTATTTTCCCGCGCGAGTGCCAACAGATCCCAACCCGGTTCTGCGAGCGCCGTTTCTTGCGTCGGCACGAACCGCAAGGCGCCCATGGCACGATCACCGATAAACGCCAATCGCTGTAATGGGCCGGGGTAACGTATGCCTTGTTGTCGAAACCAGCGATCCATCACCCGCATGCCCCAGCCATCTGGCAGGCTATCGGCAATCAGCCCTGGCAGGCGTAACAAGTGGGCCGGAAACCCAGCAAACGCACTGGGGCGCAGCCGCAGGTGAATGGGCGATAATTCTAGCGCTTGCGACAGCGCCTCGGGTGTATATTCAAACAGTACGCGCGCACCATCGTCTGCAAGCGCCCCCAGCGGCCAGTCTTCGCCCCAGCCGGCGTAATGTACGGTCAGTTTCCTCATGACGATTGCCGTCGCGATGCACGCTGACGACCACGGGTTGCGTCTACTTTTTCCATCTGTGCAATGGAGTTCCGTTGTAAGGAAAACAGGTCGGCCATTTCCTCAACCAACCCCAACGCTTGCACCACCTTAACTAGAGTTTCCAGGGACGAATAACCATCCACTTCGAGCTTGCGCAGGGCCCCCAGCGACACCCCAGCCATTTGCGCCAGCTCGCGCTGCGGCAAATCTTGAGCCAAGCGCTGGGTGCGCAAACGGCTACCGAACGTGTCAAGGATTTCGCCGCAAGTTGATAATGTAATGTTCATTATTATATCACCAGGTCGACTTATTATGCTATAACACACATTATAACAGGTTTTATATACTTGCACATTATGCGTTCAGAGCCACGTTCAGGGTCGAGTCTCGCAATGTCACATTTCCACCTTGGCCATGTGCGCTGCGCTCGCGGCCATCGCCCTAGTGCACTGCGTCAGCCTGTCTGGAACAGGCCCTGCTCCATGGCAGCTCCATCGGAGCAATTAGGGTCAGGTCTTGCAATCATACATTCTTCCCGATTTACTGAATGATCCTGCTCGCAATCGCGATGTGTAGGCAAGCGTCTGGCAGGACATGTATTAATGCAAGACCTGACCCCGTTTCTCTCTCTCAAGACCTCGTATCTGACCCCGTTTCTCTCTCTTCTCCTTCAGCCCCACCTTCATAGAAGGCGTATCGATCCCGAGTATCTGGCAACCCATGGATCCGATGTAAGCAGCATTAAACCCTCCGCCATTGCCTGAGCCACCAGCATGCGGTCAAATGGATCTTTGTGAATGGCGGGCAAGCGGTCCACGGTCGCAGCATGCTCACCGGTAATGGCCAGTTCGTTATAGCCGTTATCCAGCAGGCCACTGCGTAACACACGCGGGTCAATGTGAAAATCCTTGCGGCCCAAGCCGCTTTTGATGGCCACTTCCCAGACGCTCGCCACACTGAATATCAGAGTATTGCGAGAATTGTTCAGCATTTTGGCCGCCTGTCCGGAAAGCCGGGACGGCTCCCTGGCTGCCCACAGCAACAGGTGGGTGTCCAGCAAAAGCTGCAAGTCAAA
>JBDNIO010000001.1:0-8844 GCA_041688215.1 Salinisphaeraceae bacterium
ACGCTTGGCCAGGCTGCGGCCAATTTCGAAACCGACGCCAAAGAACGCGGCCGCCAGATATTCCACGTCAATCTCCGGAAACACGCCGCGGGTGATGGCGTCGCGAATATCATCTTCCAGCGCGGATACCGAAATGCCCATAATGCTCTGGTTGTAAATATCCTGCACGACCGGCGTGTTGCGCGCGATGAACTGATAAAAAACCGGGTCTTCGGAGATCGTCTCGAACGCCGCAAAATATGCGCCGTAAATGAATTTCCGCATATTTCCGGCGCTGCGGCGTATTTGTGTAAGGCGATCGGTGAGCCCAACCATGCGGCTTTCCATGAGCGCCACGAAGACGCTGCGTTTATCTGGAAAATAGTTGTAGAACGTACCGCTGGCCAGGTCGGTGCTGCGGATGATGTCGCGCACGGTAATGGCGTCGTAGCCGTACTCCACGAAACACTGGCGTCCTGCCTCAAGAATGGCGGCGCGGTTGGCGGCCTTGTTGCGTTCGCGTTTGCCGGCTACGTAAGGCATTTATGCCGCCTCTTGTTTGTTGTTCGCAGAACTTTTAGGACCTACCGGTAATGTATTTCCGGCCTTTCTGGCGCGTTTTTCGCCGTGCTTTCGCATCATGTCCAGTGTGTGATGAAAGGGTTCGTTGTCTACCTGCATGGTATGGCGTGGGGAGCGGCCGTAGCGTTTAGTCATCGCGGCGCGTTCGCCCGCCATTTCCTTGCGCATTTGCGCGCGGCTGGGGAAATGGATATTTCCCGCTAGATGGTCGGCAATAATTTTTGCCTGCTTTTCCGCCAGCGGCATGATCGCCCCCAGGGGTTGGAATAGGCCCACGAAGAACAGGTTGTCGTATTCGGGCATCAGGGTTTGATTCCAGCGCGGTAGGTCATTGCCTTGCGGGGCGATGAAGTCCGCATCAAAAAACGGGAAGGTGACGTTATAGCCGGTGGCCCAGATGATGATGTCGATCTCGTCCTTGTTGCCATCGGTAAATTCCACTTCGCTGCCGGCAAGCTGCGTAATACCGGGCCGTGGAATTACATCGCCGCTGCCTACCCGTTGCAGAAAATCGGAGCTTACGGTGGGGTGGGATTGCAGTAGTTTGTGATCCGGCTTCTGCAGGCCGTAGTTTTGCGGCGCGCCCACGGTAAGCGCAACCACCACGCGGCTAATGGCGCTGGTAACCCACCAAGGCATCCAGTGCGGCAGCGCGGCGAGATCGGTAATGGGTTTGCCGAACGCGTATTTGGGTACTACCCAGTGGCCGTGGCGGGCCGAGATATAGAGGTTTTTCGCCAATCCCGCGCGCGATAATTCGCTGGCGATATCCATGGCCGAATTGCCCATGCCGACCACCAGCACGTTCTTGCCCTTGAAATTGACGGGGTCGTCGGGCGTCATATAGCTGTGGGCGTGCATCTGCTCGCCGCTGAATTCGCCGGCGTATTCATCCGGGGCCGGCCAACGCGGGTCCCAGTGGTGGCCGTTGGCCACGATTAGTGCGTCGTAATAATCGGTTTTGGCGTGCTTGCCGGTGGTGGTGACCTTCCAGCTACCGTCCGCGAGGCGTTCGGCGTTCGTGACCTTGGTCTGGAACAGAATTTTTTCGCGCAGGCCGAAATTGTCCACATAATCGTCGAAGTAAGCCTTGATCAGGCGATGGCTGGGAAAATCCGGCGTGGAATCCGGCATGGGATGATCGGCGTAAGCCATCAGGCCGGCGTGCGTATTGATGTGCAGCGACTCGTAAGCGGCCGACATATTATTGCTGTTGCGGTAGGTCCAGTTGCCGCCGATTTCGTCCGAGGCTTCAAAGCAGTCGAAATCGAAACCGCGGTCAACCAGCGACGTGAGGGTTGGCAGGCCGGACGACCCGCACCCAATGACGCATACCCGGGGCAGGGGCTGATTATGGTTATCTGACTTCATACATGCATCCATGGATTATTTTTAAGAATGCCTGCGAGTATATAAAATATGACGCCTGTGTCAATTTTTACGCATCCATCCGTGATCAAACCTTGATTTCGGCGGTCTATATTCATCCGGATTGGCGAAGAGCCCGTAACAGGCATAGTCTTCTGCGAGCCAGCCAAATTATGTACATTAGGAGAATTGAATGACTTTCGTGCGCACCGCCATATTTATGCTTGCCCTGCTACCCGTATTGCTGCTCGGTGCCTGCAAAAGCAGCGAGCCGGAGCAAATGCAAGCCGCTGTACCGCAGCAACAGCAATACCATGCGGAACAGATTAAAGCCGCCATGCGCAAACACATTGCCACGCGCACCGAGCTGGGTAACCCCGGCGTTTTCGAGCTCACTGACCCGCGCACCAGTCAGGTGCTCAAACTGGAATTCATCAAGATTCACGACCCGGTGCGTACGCTGGGCAACGGTCGTTATTTCGCATGCACGGATTTCCACATTGTAGGGCAACCGGACAAAACCTACGATCTGGATTTCTGGCTGATGCCCTTCAAAGGCGAACTGGTGGTCTACCAGGAAAACGTGCACAAAACGCCCGTGCGCGAGGACGAAAAATGGGTTCAGCAGCCGCGCTACACCTTCATAGACAACCTGCCCAGCCTGCTTCGCTAGGGCAGAGCCGCCAAGGCCATAACCGATATGTTCGATAATCCCGACAGCTTGCGACTGCTCTTTTTCCTCGGCGGATTCGGCTTGTTTTTCCTGGCCGAGTCGCTGTTTTCTGCACGCAAATGGAAAGCGCCACGCAGCAAACGGGCGGGCGTGCATGCCAGCATGGCGGTATTCAACACCGTATTTTTACGGCTGCTGGTCATTGCGCCGTTCCTGCTCTGGGCGGATTATGTAATGGACCAGGGTTGGGGGCTGGCGCCGTTTCTGGGCTATGTCGGGGTCGCGGAAATTATCGCGACAATTATCGTGCTGGATTTTTTCGATTACGTCTGGCACCGCTTGAACCACCGCGTGGGCAACCTCTGGCGCTTTCACAAGGTGCACCATGTGGACACGCATGTGGACGTAACCACGGCGCTGCGTTTCCACCCCGGGGAATTATTCATCTCTGCCTTCGCAAAAGGCCTGTGGATACTGCTCTGGGGGCCGTCGTTGTGGGCGTTTGCCGCGTTCGAGATCAGCATTAGCCTCGCTGCACAATTTCACCATACCAACATCGATTTTCCCAGATCGGTCGAGCGTTTTCTGCGTCTGTTTATAGTGACGCCGCGGTTTCATACCAGCCACCACACGGTTGAGCGGCGCACTGGCGATGCCAATTTCGGCACGATATTCATTATCTGGGATCGTATCTTCGGAACATACGAAGAACCCGATGAGCAGGAAATGCAAACCCTGGGCCTGCCTGAGGGGCGGGACAGCTATTTATCCTTCTCCACCTGGCTGGCCGAACCGTTCAAGCGCACCAACCGGCTGCAAGATATTCGTTAGCAGGGCGGTCCAAGTTGATACGGAGTAATTTGTTCATAACACCGTAAAGACTGATTGTTAAGTTTGAGTTCATTTCTTTTCTTGATTATGTCTGAAACTCAGCTAAGGCAGAATGTGCCAGTTTTTTGTCATTGCGAGCGCTGAAAGCGCGCGGCAATCCAGGGTTTTCTAGATTGCCGCGTCGCTAACGCTCCTCGCAATGACCGTAGCTGAGTTTGGTACATAATCAAGTTTCTTTTTGTTATGGTTATTGACTGACGAAATCAGGCGAAAAGACACCGCTTTATTCATGATGAAACAAGGATATTCTCAATGCGAAAAGCAACATTAAAATTTCTGGCGATACTAACCATCGCAAGCCCACTGGCTCTGGCTGCCTGCCACAACAGCGACGAGCACCCCGGCGACAACGCTGGCGGCGCTTCAGGTTCCGAGCATACCGACGGTGATAGCTCAGGCAGCACCAGCGAACATCCGGGCGGCTAGTTACCTGGCGCATACTCCCTTATAGTGGTGGAGGTCAGGCTATGCAGCACGCTGCCCGTGTTTCTTGCGTAGCTGGCCGCCACACACTAAACAAAGGATATTTATATGCGAGATAAATTATTGAAAACTTTCGCCCTGATGGCGATAGCCGCCTCGCTTGCGCTGGCCGGCTGCAATTCGGGTGACGAGCACGCGGGTGAAAGCGCAAGCGAACCCCCGGAAGAGTCGGCCGGAGCAAACGCCGCCGAGCATGTCGGCGAAGCCGCGGAAGAATCGGCTGAGCATGCAGGCGAGGCCGCTGAAGACGCAGCCGAAGGCGACGAACATCCTGGCGAGTAAAGACATAGCCAGGGTCGTCTTAGTCTAAAAGACCACAATAACTCGGGCCGGCATTTGCCGGCCCGAGTTGTGTTGCGCATCGAAAAATCCGGCAGTGACGTAAAGTAAACCACGAAACTGAGACAAACCAGAAGGATGAGGTAATGCCTAAATTTGCAATAGTTTTTCTCACCAGCGTGCTGTTGCTTGCCGGTTGCGGACAACAGAACGAACAGACCAAGGCTGACGCCGGGCAATCCTCTAACAAAAACCTGCCGGAATTCACCTTCACCGCAATCCCCGACCAGGACGAGCAGCGTCTGCGGGAACGGTTTGGCAAGGTCGCGGACTACCTGGAGAAGCAGCTGGGCGTGCCGGTTAAATATGTGCCGGTAAAATCCTACGCCGCTGCGGTTACCGCATTCGGCAATAAACAGGCCCAGCTTGCCTGGTTTGGTGGTTTGTCCGGCGTGCAGGCGCGCGCGCGGGTGGAGGGCTCCGAAGCCATCGCCCAGGGCGCCGAAGACAAGGCCTTTCGTACTTACTTTATCGCCAATACCAGTACCGGTTTGTCCGAGAGCGATTCCCTGCCAAAAGATATTGCCGGCAAGACCTTTACCTTTGGTTCCAAGGGTTCAACTTCAGGACGGCTGATGCCCGAGTACTATATCCGCCAGGAATTCGGCCAGGCGCCGGATGAGGTATTCGAGCGAGTCGGTTTTTCCGGCGACCACAGCCGTACGATTCAATTAGTCCAGAGTGGCGCCTACCAGGTCGGCGCGCTCAACTTTAAGGTCTGGGGATCCGAGCAGGACACGATTGACCCCGAAAAGGTCAAGGTCATCTGGAAAACGCCGACCTACCCGGATTACCAATGGAGCATACGCGGTGATGTTAACCAGACCTGGGGTGAAGGCTTCAAGTCCAAAGTTACTCAGGCGCTGTTGAGCATGGACGATCCGGAACTGCTGGAAACCTTCCCGCGTTCAGCATTTATTCCCGCTTCCAATGCCGATTACGAGCCGATCAGAAAAGCCGGCGAAGAAATCGGCGTGCTCGACGAATAGCTGACCCGTTTCCCCGCAGTGGATTTTCGCCTCAAGGACCGCACGCTTGGCTATGCCGGCAAGGCGGTGCTTGAAAATCTTAGCCTGCACATCGAAACGGGGCAAAAGGTTTCACTGCTGGGACGCAGCGGCGCGGGGAAGTCAACCCTGCTCAAGGCCTTATATGCCCAGTCGCAAAACCGTGCCGCGTTAATCCCGCAGGACACCGCGCTGGTGCAAACTCTGAGCGTATTCCACAACGTCTACATGGCGCGTCTGCATATCCACCCCACGTGGTACACGCTGCGTAACCTGATCTGGCCGGCGCGCGCTGAAATTCAGGCCATGACGCCGCTGCTGCAACGTTTGGGTCTGGAGCACAAGTTGCGTACCGCCGTGGGCGAGCTCTCCGGCGGCCAGCGTCAGCGTGTGGCAGTGGGCCGGGCCTTGTATCAGGATCGTGAGGTCCTGCTGGGAGACGAACCCGTATCGGCCGTGGACGAACGCCAGGCCCGTGACGTGCTCGCGCTGATTTGCGAACGCCACGACACCCTCATACTGGCCATGCACGATGTGGAACTGGCACTGGCCTTTTCCGATCGGATAATCGGCCTTGCGGATGGCCGCATCGTTCTGGACGAGGCCGCTGCAAATTTGCGCAGTGCGGATTTGAAGTTTCTGTATCAGGGCGAGCATGCGGCGTCCCAATCTGAAGCTGCTGACGCACAGGCGTCGCCGCCTGACCCGATAGCCCTAGAGAGCTACTAATGCATGCGCAGACTGTGGTAGCGCGCCTATCGCCGGTGCCTACCAGCCTGGTGTTCGTGGCGCTGGCGATTGTTTGCGCTCTGTTCGCCGACCTGCAGATTAGCGCCAGCGACCCGTGGGCTGACCTAGGGCGCTTTGGCTGGGGTCTCCTCACTCCGGATTTCCTGCACAGCCAGAATCTACTCTCCGCTGTGCTCTACACCGTGGCCTTCGGGGTGTTGGGCACGGTTGTGGGCGCGGTCGCCGGCTTCGGCCTGGCGCTGATATTTCGTTTCCGCATCGTGCGCCTGGGCGCCGCCTTCATCCGTGCCATCCACGAATTATTCTGGGCGCTGATATTCCTGCAGGTTTTCGGCTTGACGCCGCTCACCGGCATGCTGGCAATTGCTGTGCCCTACGCGGGCATTTTCGCCAAGGTGTATTCGGAAATACTGGAAGAATCCGACGCCGCACCTGTGCGCGCACTCGGCAAAGACGCCCGGCCGATAAGCGTTTTTTTGTACGCGCGCCTGCCCGACGCCTGGGCCACGATGAAGAGCTACACCTATTACCGTTTTGAGTGTGGTTTGCGTTCTTCGGCCGTTTTAGGTTTTGTGGGTCTGCCCACCCTGGGCTTCTTTCTGGAGTCGGCCTTTAGCCAGGGCTATTACTCGCAGGCGGCGGCGTACTTGATCCTGTTATATCTGCTGATTGCTACGCTACGTGTCTGGCTGCCGGCCAAACTAACCGTGCCGGCTGCGCTGTTATGCGCGTTCGCGTTGCCTTCGGGCACCGGTGCGTCGTGGGAGAGCGTGCAGCGTTTTTTCAGCCACGATATCGTGCCCGCCCCCCTGCGTGACGGTATCGACCTGGGCAGTCTCGCGCAGTTTGGCGACTGGCTGTGGATGCTGAGCGTGAATCAGGTCTGGCCGGGGCTGGTGAACACGGTGCTGATCACCCAGATTGCACTGGTCACCACCGGCATTACCACGCTGATCCTGTTTCCGCTGATCTCGCGCAAGTTTTTCGGCTGGCTTGGCGTGGGCTCCGGGCATGTGCTGCTGGTAATTTTGCGCTCCACACCGGAATATATTCTGGCCTACATCCTGTTGCAGATATGGGGGCCGTCCATGCTGCCTGCGGTGGTTGCGCTGACGCTACACAACGGGGCGATTATCGGATTCCTGATCGGGCGCACGGCCGAGCGGTTGCCGGTGCGCGAGGATGCCCCGCGCGGTCTCAATCTTTATGGCTACGAAATTCTGCCGCGGGTGTATGGGCAGTATCTGGCATTTCTGTTTTACCGCTGGGAAATCATCATGCGTGAAACCGCCGTGCTGGGGATACTCGGCGTGCACACGCTGGGCTTTTTTGTGGACAGCGCGATTGCCGAAATACGCATCGACCGCGCGCTATTCCTGCTACTGGTCACAGCTGCGCTGAATATGGCCATAGACGCGACCTCGCGCCGTCTGCGTGCGCGCATGCAGCTGAAACACCGGCCGGACTGCTGACCTTTTCATACAAACCGCCATACAGGCCGAATGTGATCGAAATGGCGTTTTCACGGTCTAACCCCGGCTCAACTTACAGCGAGAATCAGATATGAACAGACGAGGTGTATTGGCCGGTATTCTGGCTGCTGCGGCAGCCGTACCCATTGTGCGGCTGTTTGCCGGCACGGAAGGCGATGAATCCGATGAAATCAAACTCAAGGGTTCGGACGTGGAAAAAATCGAGAAAACGGAAAGCCAGTGGCGGGAAATTCTCAGCGAGCAAGAATTCGACGTGCTGCGCAACGAAGCCACCGAGCGTTCTGGCGCCAGCCCGCTGAACAAGGAAAAGCGTGCAGGTACCTTCACTTGTGCCGGCTGTGCCCTGCCTTTATTCAAGTCCGAATGGAAGTTTGAGTCCGGCACGGGGTGGCCGAGTTTCTGGGACTATATCAAGGGCCACCTGGAAACCAGGACCGATTACAAACTGATCCTGCCACGTACCGAATACCACTGCGCACGCTGCGGTGGCCACCAGGGCCATGTGTTCAAAGACGGGCCGGAACCCACCGGCGAGCGCTGGTGCAATAACGGCGTGGCGTTGGATTTCGTACCGGCTGACGAGGCGTAATATTTAGCTTAGCCGTTATTCCAGAACGTCCTGCGCCACGCCGGGTGCGTCGCGGCCGGCGCGGGTCCAGACAACCGTGCGGCCCAACAGGGAAATGCCTATGAAGCCGCGTATTTTTAGCTGGTCGTCACCCTCCAGCGAGAGTTTGCAGGAATAGGTCTTGTCCTCGTCGGGGTCATAAATTGTGCCGTCTTCCCAGACACCGTCGCCCGCGTAGCTGAGGTTTTCCAGAATGCGTTTGCCGAGCAGGCTTTCATTGGATTCGTTCCGTCGCGGGCTGTCTTTCGGTGCGCCGGCAATTTTTCCGAAATACTGGTTGTTCTCTTCGTAAATCTGGATATAGCCTTCCCCGGCCTGATTCAGCCAGACGCCGACGATCGCATCGGCGCCGGTTTGCGCCAGTGCCGACGCTGCGGCCAATAGCCATATTCCCAGAGTCAATAAAATTCGCATTATTCAAGCCCAGACTGTGAAAACAAAAATCCAGTGCGCCGCGTAAGCTGCGGCCAGCGCGCTCACCGCCAGGCGCGTTCCCACGCCGGGGTGACGGTGCCACAGCCAGGCGACGGCAAACCCGGACAGCGCGACTTCGACGATCGAGACAATCCGCCCATAGTGTGCAGGGTTCCAGTAGGATACCGGACTTGCAAACCGCCAAACCGCCAAACCGCCAAACCGCCAAACCGCCAA
>JBDNIO010000031.1:0-28129 GCA_041688215.1 Salinisphaeraceae bacterium
ACCGTGAGGTCTAATATCAATGCCTGGACAGATACGAGAAATCGCCCAGCCCATACCGCCAATTGGCCCTTCACCACTGACGATGCCAGAATTAAACTCAAACAACTTTACCCGTTATTATTAGTTTGAAATAGTACTAGTGTAGTGCGTCATTGTAGTTTGGAACTTATACAACCAAGTGAATAAAAGCGAAAAGTCGTCATTGCGAGGAAGCCCGAGCGAAGCGAGCTGAACGCAGTGAACCTAACGGGGCTGACGCGGCAATCCAGTGGCGAGCCGCATAACTTACAACGACTCCGGCACTAGATTGCCGCGCTGCGCTCGCAATGACAGGTTCTCGGGCTCATCGCCGCTTAAGTAGCGTTAATTCCAACGCACTACACTAGAATAAGCCGATAAGTTAAGATTAAGCGCCAAATCGCCACCCTGAGTATGACTTGGCGATTGTGTTACCGGCAAACCGCGAGACCGGCTCTTCGTGGTTAATGCTGTTGGGAGAGTCGACCTTACCTACATTTTGGGGGTTTCGGAACGAATACGAACATTTTTCGTTTTGCTGTCGTAGCGACGGCAATGGCGGCTTTCAGTGTTGCTACGCATGCAGCCACACCCGGCTGGTACATCGGTGGCGAGGGCGGTGGCAGTTTTCTGCAGAATTCAGATGTCACTTCTACGCAAACGACCAGTACGCCCGCTATCCCGGGGATGGTGGCGGCGATGGTATGGATGGCATGGACGGCCAGGATGGCACTGACGACACCAGGTTCCTGGTAATTCCCGGGTTAATCATCCTGTTACCCACGCCAGGTAATGACGGTAATGACGGTGGTGCTGGCGGCCCGGGTGGTGTTGGCGGTACGAGCAACCCCGGCCTTACCCAAACCACCAACAATTTTGAAGCCGAATACGATCCGGGTTTCATCGGCGGTATAACCGCGGGCCGGCTGTTCTCCAATGGCCTGCGTGCCGAGCTGGAATTACGTTACAGCCAGAACGACTTTGACCAGGCCAATGGCTCTAGCGTAAGCGGCGACATCAGCTCCGCGGCCGCCATGGCCAACCTGTTCTACGATTTCAACCGGGCCGGATGCTCTTGCATCCCTACATTGAGCTCGGTGCCGGTGTGGCTCGGGTCGAAGTCAATGATTTCACAGCCGGCGATTTTAACGACGACGACATCGTATTTGCCTACCAGGGCGGCGCGGGTCTGGCGTTCGACCTTACCGAACGCCTGACGGTTGATCTCGGCTATCGCTACTTTGCCACCGATGATCCCAGCTTCAGTACCGCAGGTAACAACATCAGCCAGGATGTTGAATTCGAATACGCGCAGCACGGCGCACTGGTCTCCTTGCGCTATCTGTTCGCACCCACCGGACGTGCAGACAGCGACGGCGACGGCGTGCCCGATATTTTGGACAAGTGCCCGAACACACCCGCCGGGGCGCCGGTGGACGCCAATGGCTGTCCGCTGGATTCCGATGGCGACGGCGTGCCGGATGATCGCGATCGCTGCCCGGACACCCCATCAGGTGTTGCGGTAACTGCCGACGGCTGTGCCGTGGGTCAGAGCACGATCCTGCGGGACGTAAACTACGAGTTCAACAAGGCCACACTTACCCCGCGTGCCCGCGAAGTGCTTGATGGTGTGGCTAAAACTCTACGCGACTCGCCGGGATTCGGTATCGAGCTTTCCGGCCATACCGATTCGATTGGCAGCGACAGCTATAACCAGCAGCTTTCGCAAGCGCGTGCTGAATCCGCGCGGGAATATTTGATCTCGCAGGGTATTGCATCGAATCGTATCGAGGCCCGGGGCTACGGTGAGTCACGTCCAATTGCGGCTAATACCAACCCGGATGGTTCGGATAATCCGGCTGGTCGTGCCCAGAACCGTGGTACCGAGATACTAATCCTGCAACGCTAGTACGCACAGGCTAAAAGCCTGCAACAATCGCCCGCACGAATTCGTTTCGTGCGGGCGATTTTGTTTGTGCGCCGCAAACGTCGCGGTTCGCCTGCCAATCTGCATGTGTATAGAATCCGGCAATACGCAGAAAACGATTGATCTGAGTAAAGCTTGCTAAAAGCCAACCGGCGGGAGGAGAGCAAACTGAACGACGCGCGTTTAATTCGTACCAAGCTGCAACCGCCCACTACCAGCGCCCAGCTGGTTGCCCGGCCGCACCTGCTTGCGCGTCTGGCGTTACTGGATCAGCGTAAACTCGCGCTGGTGCACGCGCCCGCGGGTTTTGGCAAAACCACCCTGATTACGCAGTGGCGGCAAGCCCGGGCAGAATTCGCAAGCTCGATTGCTTGGCTTAGCCTGGACGCCGACGATAACGAAAACATCCGCTTCCTGACCTATCTGTTTGAAGCTTTGCGCCAGGTTGAGCCCACCCTGGCAGTGGATATGGTAGCAGTGCTGGAGTCACAGGGCGCGAATGCGCTCAAGTTTATGCTGGGTGATTTCGTCAACAGTGTTGCCGAATGTGAGCGTGAGCTGTTTCTGGTGCTGGAGGATTGGCACCTGATCGAATCGGAAGACGTGCACGCCGCCATGGGCCTTATCCTTACCCACGCCCCCGCGAACCTGCATGTACTGATTAGTAGCCGAACCCGCCCTCAATTGTCGCTTGCGCGCTTGCGCGTGAATGAGCAAATGGTTGAGATAAACGCGGATGACTTGCGGTTTACTCAGCACGAGTCACATGAGTTTCTCAAGCGTATTGATAGCCTGAAGCTGTCGGGGAAGTCGCTGGATTTACTCACGCGCACCGCCGATGGCTGGGTGGCGGCCCTGCAGCTTGCTGCGCTATCTTTGAAAACCGCGCCGGATCCGGAGCAGGCCCTACGCAATCTCTCCGGTCATCACCGCGCCATTGGTGATTATATGACTGAAAATGTGTTAGCCAACTTGGCGCCGGATAAACTGGATTTCCTGCTCAAAACTTCGATTCTTGAACGCATGAACGGCCCGCTTTGCCAGGCGGTAAGTGGCCATGCGGACAGCCAGGCGATACTGGAATCGCTGGAGCGCGAGGACATGTTCATCCGTCCGCTCGATTCACAGGCTAGCTGGTTTCGCTACCATCATTTATTCGCCACCCACCTGCAGCGTCGTCTGCAACGTGATTACGCGGACCTGCTGCCACAAATGCACCGGTGCGCCAGTGACTGGTTCGCCGACAACGGCCACGCCGACGAAGCAGTACGCCATGCCCTGGCCGGGGGAGCTACCGAACGTGCCATCGAACTGGTGGACAGGTACGCCATGGCCCTGGTTGAAGATAGTCGTATGGCGAGTTTGTTGAGCCTGATCAAGCGACTTCCTGAACCCGCGTTAATCGACCGGCCGCAGCTGCAAATGGCTATAGGGTGGGCGCATTGTCTGACGCATCATCCCGAATCGGCTCAGGCAAGCCTGGACGTATTGCAGGCACAACTTGCAGGAAAAAAGCAGCCCCAACACGCCGAGCTGCTAGCCGAGGCGCGTGTGCTGCAGGCCTGTATCGATATTTATGCCGACCGGATCGAGCGTGTGGAAACGCTTATCGCCCCGGTCCTGGCCCACCCCCAGCAGCACAGCGCCTGGGTGGTTTCGGTAGCGGCCAATCTGCGCAGCTATGGATATATTCACAGCTTCAGGTTCGATGCCGCGCGTGATACCCAGGCTTGGGCGCGGCTTTATCATGCGCGCACACAAGGCCCGTTCAGTGAAATTTACGGACGCTTTTTTATCGGCCTCGCAGATGCCTATCAAGGCAACTTGCGCGCCGCCGCGGCACAGTTCAAACAAACCCTGGAACAGGCCCATGAAAGCCTCGGCAACCATTCCCATGCGGCGCGCCTGGCGTGCTCACTTTGGGGGCAGATCAACTATGAATATAACGATCTGCCGCATGCCGAACAGTT
Source organism: Salinisphaeraceae bacterium (assembly GCA_041688215.1). Lineage (GTDB taxonomy): Bacteria > Pseudomonadota > Gammaproteobacteria > Nevskiales > Salinisphaeraceae > JBDNIO01. Next base: position 3,916 of record JBDNIO010000031.1, read on the forward strand.
GCTTGAAGAAAGCCGTGCGCTCGGGGCTGAAAGCGGGGTTGCAGATTTTTCTATGAATACCTACGTGCCGCTGGCGCGGCTGCGGGCGCTGCAGGGGGATGTCGCCGGCGCGCACACGTTATTGGATGAAGGCGCCGCCACAGCCAGCCAACTGGGATTGCAACGGCTTGCTGCGGCCATTGATGGCGAGCGCGTACGTCGCTACCTGGCCGATGGTGACGTCTTGCTGGCCCAGCGGCAGTTGCACGCCCAAAGCCTGCTTCCCAGAGACGCAGACGGAATTACCGTACAAGTGCATGAATTCCTGGAGCTGGCCCGGGCCCGGGTCAAACATGCCCAGGGCGATCTTCAGGCCGCGGTAAAAATACTGGAACGGCTTTTGAAATCCGCTCGCGGCCACGGCAGGCGCTTGTCCGAGGTAACGCTGGGTGTACGCCTGGCGATGGCAAAAGACGCCCTGGGGCAAGCTTATGATGCCGAGGTTTGTTTGTTCAATGCCTTAATGCTGGGCGCGCCACAAGGCATGGTGCGCTCGTTTCTGGATGAAGGACCGGCGGTGACCGCCATGCTGGAACGTATGCGCGAAAGCGCCCGGCAGGGCAATTTTCATCTAATGTTGCCGGAATCTGTGGCGGTGCACATTAATAAGCTTATTGTTTTGGGCAAGCAAGAGCGGGCTGAGTCAGGTAGCGCGGCTGTGGAATCTGCAAACGTGGTGGAATCCGTGGGCCTGGCCTTGATGGTGGAACCCCTGAAGGCGCGTGAGTTGGGTATTGTTGTCTTGCTGGGCAAGGGCTGCTCGAACAAGGAGATCGGGCACAACCTGAATGTGAGCGTCGATACCGTCAAGTGGTACCTGAAAAGTATTTACAGCAAGCTGGCCGTACACCGGCGTTCACAGGCGGTTGCCGAGGCCAGGCGCCTGGGTGTGATTTCCTGACAATACCCACCCGAATTACCCGTTAGTGTGGTGACATCATGCGCATGGGGGCTAATATTCGTTACTGCGCGCGTGCGACGAACAATAACGGAGCAGGAACCCACACCATGGCGATGCAGATCGATATTGATAACGGCGGAACGCTTACCGATGTATGCGTCATAAGTGGCAAGAACATATTCCACGCCAAGTCACTGACCACGCCCTATGATTTAAGCGAATGTTTTGTTTCGGCGTTGCGCTCGGCCTCGCAACAGGTCTATGGCGAAGAAGACCTGGAACGTCTGCTGCGGGAAACCGACCACCTGCGCTATTCCACCACCGAAGGTACCAATCGCATCGTGCAGCGGGATGGCCCGCGCCTGGGCCTGATTCTGAGCAAGGGTATAAAGACCAGAGAGTTGCAGGTGGGTGGCTCCAGCGAAGAGCTGTTTGAGATGCTGGTTGGTGATCGTGTGCGCCATGTGGACCCATCACAAAAACCCACCACGTTTGAGAAAAACGTGGTGGCGGCGGTGAATGAACTCATGGCGCAAGGCTCAAACCGGCTTGTCGTGAGCCTCGGCGGCCATAATAGCAATAACGCCCGCGACGATGAGCAGCTGGTAAAAGACATCGTGCTGCGTCGCTACCCCCGGCACCTGCTGGGCGCGGTACCGGTACTGTTCTCGCGCGAAATGGTAAACCACGAAGACAATGTGCGCCGCACCTGGACGGGCCTGCTGAACGCATTCCTGCACCTGGGCATGGAACGCTTTCTGTACAACGCGGAAAACATCCTGCGTGCCCGCCACGTGCGCAAGCCCATGCTCATTTACGGTAACGACGGCACCTCCAAACGCGTCGCTAAAACCGTCGCGTTAAAAACCCTGGGTTCGGGGCCGCGCGGCGGTTCCGAGGGCGGGCGTGCATTGGCGCGTCACTATGGATTGAAACGCTGCCTGACCCTGGATGTGGGCGGCACTACCGCTGATATCGGTGTAATCGAAGCGCATGACATTCCCGAGCAGCGTCGGGGCAGCATCGAGGGTATCCCCATTTCCCTGTCGCTGCCCCAGGTCACTAGTATCGGCGTGGGCGGTAGTTCGGTTATGCGCGCCAAAGGGAAAAAACTAACCATCGGCCCCGATAGCGTCGGCAGCACGCCGGGACCCGCCTGTTTCGCGCGCGGCGGCACACAAGCCACGATTACCGACGCCAATCTGCTGATTGGCCTGATAGATGCCAAATCCTATTCCGGCGGCACGGTGCAGTTGGACGCAGCGCGTGCCGAGCAGGCGATAAAGGAGCAGATCGCCGAACCTTTAAGCTTGTCCCTGGACGCCGCCCTGAACGAAATGGTGCAAACATTCGAGCAGGCGGTGGCCGATGGCATCAAGACCCAAGTCAAGAAAGTAGCGGACGTTAGCTTGCTTGCCTACGGCGGCGCGGGCCCGATGAATGCCTGCGGGATTGCCGGTATTCTGGGGGTAAAAAACGTAATCGTGCCACGACTTGCATCCGTATTCAGCGCCTTTGGCATGGGCTTTTCGGATATTGCGCATACCTACTCAGCGCCCCTGGAAAGCGTAAATGCAAAGCACTTCAAGGCGGCAATGGATGCAGTCAGGGAAGAAGCCGAACGCGGCATGTTTGCCGAAGGCTATGCGTTGACCGATTGCCAGCTTGAGTTCGAGCTGGAATATGGAATCGGCGGTAAAGACCAGTCGACGCAAGTCAAGAATCAAGGCAAACCGCCGAAGCTGCCCAAAGGCGCAAGCAACATCAACCTGCGTCTATCGGTCCACAAGGACATCCCCGGCTGCAGTCTGGAAGAACTCAAACCGAAACGCAAAACCATGAAAGCGAAAGCCACCGGTAAACGCAAGATACTCGGTGATGATGGTGAGCGTGCGGACTTGCCGGTTTACCGCGTGGAAGACATGAAACCCGGCTCATCCGGCGAGGGGCCTGCGATTGTCGAGGAAGCCTTTTTCACCTGCCGGGTGCCGGCGGGCTGGTCTTTCACCGCCGACGAAAATCTGAATATTCAGCTAAGGAGTGCGGCATGAGCAAACGCGTATGCATGACCGAATACCTGGCCATCGACCTGGACAAGGAGCGCTGGCTGTGCCGGCGTTGTGAACACGACATCGGCGATGCCAATGATGATTACAAAAAAGGCCTGCTGCTTAATCCGCGCGACCCGGGGGAAATACACAAGCCACTGATTGACCCGGATAAATACGAATTCACCTTCCAGCCTGACGCACGTTGGTGCCAGATCGTGGAGTTCTATTGCCCCAACTGCGGCACCATGGTGGAAGTGGAATACCTGATTCCCGGCCACCCACCGCTGTACCAGCATGAAGTAGACATCAAGGCGCTCAAAAAACAGGTCAAAAAATATCCGCAAATGTTGGAAGAGCCGGATATCGGCCCGGATGTGTCAGCCCGGCATGATCACAGCCGCCACGAACACATGCGCAGGGAGGACTAGCCCATGCGACGCGTATCTGTAGATATCGGCGGTACTTTCACGGACTGCTTTCTCGTCTGGGACAAACACTATATCGAGTCCAAAGCGCTCACTACGCACCACAATCTGGCGCTGGGATTTCGCGAGGCCCTGGAATACGCCTGTGAACGTATCGGCGAAGAAGTGCGCACGGTGCTCTCCGGCGTCGATTCGGTCCGCTATGCAACCACCTTGGGCACCAACGCACTGATCGAACGTAAAGGCCCGAAAGTCGCACTTTTGACTACCGCGGGCTTCGAATCCATGGTCCCGCTAACCCGCGCCCGCGGCTACGGCGACGGCCTGGATACCGCTCAGCAGCAGGATTTACCCTCTGCGAATCGCCCCAAACCTGTCGTGCCCATTCCGCGAATCGCCGGGGTGCGCGAACGCATTGATGCCTCCGGCAACATCATCATGCCGATTGATGAGGATGACCTGCGCCGCTGCATCCGCAAGCTGGTGGACGAGGGCGCGCAGGCGTTCGTGGTTTCGCTGGTGAATTCGGTGACCAATCCCGAGCACGAACTGCGAGTACAGAAGATTCTGCTGGACGAATATCCGTCGCATTTTCTGGGTGCGATCCCAGTGGTGCTCTCGCACCTGGTGGCGGGCCGTAAGGGCGAATACGTGCGCACCACCTCGGCTATTCTCGATGCATTTTTGCATGATGAGATGTATCACGGCCTGTCCACGCTGGAACTTTCGTTGCGCGAGGACGGCTACGAAAAACCCATGCTGGTGGTGCACAACTCCGGCGGCATGGCGCAGCTTAATTCCACCGCCGCGCTGCAAACGATTCATTCGGGGCCGGTTTCCGGCATCGGCGCCGGTGAGCATCTGGCTGCCGAAGCCAAACTCGGCAATATCGTATGCGCAGATATGGGCGGTACGTCTTTCGACATCGGGCTGGAAATCGAAGGCGGCGCACGCCTGTATGACTTTAATCCGGTAATTGACCGCTGGCTGGTCAGCATTCCGATGATGCATCTGGTCACACTTGGCGCCGGTGGCGGTTCGATTGTGAGTTACGACCAGGTATTCAACATCGCCAAGGTCGGCCCCGCCAGCGCCGGCTCAGATCCCGGCCCGGCCAGTTACGACCGCGGTGGCAGCGACACCACGGTAACGGATGCGGACTTGTTGCTCGGTTATCTGGATGCGGATAATTATGCTGGCGGACACATCAAACTCAATCCGCGTCGGGCCGAACGCGCCATGAAAAAGGCGCTGGCCGATCACTTGGGTGTATCAGCCGTGGATGCCGCGAAACTGGTTAAACAGCGGGTGGACCTGAACATGGCCAACGGCATTGCCGAGGAGCTGCGCCACCGCGGCTACGCGCCGGATGATTTCAGCCTGCTTGCTTACGGCGGCAACGGCCCACTACACGCCTGCAGTATTGCCAATATTCTGGGTATGGATCGGGTAATCGCGCCGCCATTCTCGCCGATATTTTCGGCCGTGGGCGCGGGCAACATGCACCAGTTGCATATGCACGAGAAGTCCGTGTTCCTCACGCTCTACGATTCCAATACCCGCAAATTGATGGACGATTTCAAGGAATTCAATGCCATCGTCAAGACGCTGGAAGTCGCCGGTCGGGATGATTTGATTCGTCAGGAAATGGATCCGAAGAAAATCCAGCATCGTCTGGAGCTCGACATGCTCTACGGCAACCAGTTGGTACAAACCACGGTTGCGCTGAAAAAGCTGCGGATTGAAAGCATGACGGAGGTCATGGATGTCATCGTGCAGTTCTCCAACGATTACGCGGACCGTTTTGGCCGCGGTTCGGAAGCGCCGGAGGCGGGCATTCGCATTAATACCGTGCGGGTTTCGTCCTTCGTTGAACATGAAACCATAGATTTCAGTCATGTAACTGCGCCTGAGAATAGAAAGGGAAAAAAGGTTGGCAAACCCAAACCCCTGAGTTCGCGCGATTGCCATTTCGTCGGCTATGAAAAGCCCCTGGACACGGCCGTTTACTCAGCGGACAAGCTTGAGTCCGGCGCCCGTATTACCGGTCCCGCGGTGATTGTGGCGCAATCTACGACCTATCTGGTAGAGCCCGGCTGGGATGTAACTATTGGTGACCAGGGCGCCGTCTGGTTTGATCGCGACAAGGCCGCCGCCAGGAAATCCACAGCAAGAAATTCCCAAACGAGGAAAGCATCATGAGTGCAGCGAAGAGTTCAGCAGCCCAAAAATCAGCCGCGAAATCCACAAGGGACAGCGAAGCCGAGCGCGAACGCAAACTGGTCGATGAATTTCTGGACAGCACCACCCTGTTCCTGGGGCCCGACCCCGAGATCATGAACGAACATGGGCTGTATCCCCGTACCGAGGCCGAGGAAAAGGCTTTGGCAAACGGCTACGACGACGATCTGCTTGCCCAGGTGCGCGATACGCTCAACGCCGGCACCAACGAAGGCTTCGAGATGCTGGAGCAGATGGGCGCGGCACCCGGGGCGAAATGGGGTGATTTAATCACCGGCATCTATACCGCCGGTGGGGATCTTGTGATTCCCAGCGCCAGTGGCGTACTGATTTTTTCCTCCCTGTCGCATCATGCGCTCAAGTTCATCAATAAATACTGGACCGACGAGCCGACCGTGGGCGTGAAACCCGGCGATGTCTTCATGCACAATGATTCCCGCTACGGCAATATCCACAACACCGATCAGTCCATGTACGTGCCCATATTCCACAAGGGCACTCTGGTGGCCTGGGCGGGCGCGATTGTGCATGAGGGCGAGAATGGCGCGGTGGAGCCGGGCGGCATGCCGTCGGCGGCCGAATCGACTTATGAAGAAGGTCTGAAAATGCCGCCGATCAAGGTCGGCGAAAACTATCAACTGCGCCGCGACATGGTCACGTTTTTGCAGAACTCGGTGCGCGAGCCCAAGCTGCAATACGAGGACATGAAGGTCAAGCTGTTCGTATGCCGGCGTATTGAAGAACGCTTCAACGCAGCGGTGGAAAATTATGGTTTGGAGGTGGTCATCGCCGCCATGCGCAAGGGCCTGGAAGACGTGGAAGCCGAGGTCAAGCGCCGTATCAGGGCTTATCCGGACGGCACCGTACGCACAGTGGTTATTGCTGATGGCACCCTGCGAGAAAATGTCGCAGTCAAGGTCAATCTGGAACTGGTATGCAAGGGCGACGAGCTTATTTTCGACTTTCGAGGCTCATCGCCGGAGTTCGCCAACCGCTGCAACAATACGGTGCTGGCGTCGCTCAAGGGCATGATTTGCCAGTTGTTTCTGACTTTCGTCTGGCCGGATTTGCCGCGAAATCAAGCGGTGTTTGCGCCAATTAAAGTGATATGCGATCCGCGTTCCGCGCTGGCGTCGTCCTACGAAACTCCCAATGCGCAATCGATGATGACGTTCTTCCCCGCGTTCTGCTGCGGCCAGAAGGCGATCGCGCATCTGATATATCCGTCCTCCAGGAAGTACACCAAGGTGGTTGCGCCCTGGTTCTGCATGATCAGTACTTTTATTTACGGTGGCGTGACCCAACGCGGCGAAGTAGTGGGCAATGTGTGCGCGGACCTGAACGGCATGGGCGGCGGCGCGCGTGCCGACGCCGATGGCGAACACGGCATCGCGCCCATTTTCTCGGCCATGGCCGACACGGGCGAGCAGGAAGTCAACGAACAGGAAGTGCCGTTTCTGCAGCTCGTATCGAAAAAAATCCTCAAGGATAACCAGGCTTTTGGCAAATATCGCGGCGGCATGGGTTACGAGATGATGGTGGCCACCAAGGACAGCGAATTCTGGGGCTTCATGGTTACCTGCCTGGGTTCCAAATTCCCGATTACCCAGGGCCTGTTCGGTGGCTACGCCTGCCCGACCTACCCGCTGTGCAAGGTCAAGGGCGACGACATCTACGAGGTGATGAAAAACACCCCGGAGCATTTCCGCCATTCAATGGTCGAGGTGATGAACGAACAGCCGTTCAAGAATTCGGAATACAGCACCCACCACATGGGGCTGCAATACGAGCTGGCCAAGCGTGGCGAGCTTTATATGATTTCCCAGGGCTCGGGCGGCGGCTATGGTGATGTGCTTGAGCGTGAACCCGAGTCCGTGCTGGAAGACCTGCGCAACGACCTGATATCACATGCCGTTGCGCAAGACATATACCAGGTGTGTTACGACGAAGAAACGCTGGCACTTGATGCCAAGGCCACGGAAAAAGCCCGCAAGGAGACGCGCAAAAAACGTATCAAAAAAGGTATGACATACAAGCAGTTCATGAAGAAGCACGTCAGGAAAACACCCCCTGACTACCCACCCTTTTACGGCTGTTGGGGTTCCGACCGCGATACGATTTATGCTGGCAGTCCCGACATAAAAACCCGGGCGGATGCAATCCAGCCCATCATGATGCCGAACCCCAAGGATGTACGAATCGCGAAGCTGGAGGCCGAAATTAAAAAACTTCGTAGTGCCTGAGGATTAGCCAAAAACTGCGCATTGCTCGGAGCGGCGGCCCCAGCGCGGCCGTCTAAGCTGGTATTATTCGCCGCGTTCAAACAATAAACACTGATTGGCGCAGGCGGTTCCTATGCAAGATGTCCTGAGAAAAAGAGTCCTCGTTACCGGCGGCGCGGGCTTCATCGGTTCGCATCTATGCGAGCGCCTGCTGGACGCGGGCGACGATGTGATCTGTATGGATAACTTCTTTACCGGCCGCAAGGCCAACATCGCGCACCTGATGAATAATCCATTTTTCGAAGTGGTGCGCCACGACGTATGTTTCCCGTTGTATGTGGAAGTAGACGAAATCTATAACCTGGCCTGCCCAGCATCTCCGATTCACTACCAGCATGACCCGGTGCAAACTACCAAGACCAGCGTACATGGCGCCATCAATATGCTGGGTTTGGCCAAACGCATCGGCGCCAAAATCCTGCAGGCGTCGACCAGCGAAGTCTATGGCGACCCAACGATGCATCCACAGAAAGAGAGTTACTGGGGCAATGTAAACCCCATCGGTAGTCGTTCCTGCTATGACGAGGGCAAGCGTTGTGCCGAAACCCTGTTTTTTGATTATTACCGCCAATACAGCCTGCCGATCAAAGTTGCCCGAATCTTTAATACCTACGGCCCGCGCATGCACCCGCATGATGGCCGGGTGGTGTCCAACTTCATCATGCAAGCCCTGCAAAACGAACCAATTACGCTTTACGGCGATGGCTCACAGACGCGTTCGTTCTGTTTTGTGGATGACCTGGTTGAGGGCTTGATGCGGCTAATGGCATCCGATGCCGAGGTGACGGGCCCAGTAAACCTGGGGAACCCAAACGAATTCACTATACGTGAGCTTGCGGAAGTTATTATCGAGCTTACCCAGTCAAAATCAGAGTTCGTTTTAAAGCCGCTGCCCGAAGATGATCCCAAACAACGTCGCCCGGATATTTCGCTCGCCCTAGAAAAACTGGCCTGGACTCCGCAAATTCAATTGGCCAAGGGTGCACCACGCACCATTGCTTATTTTCAGACGCTTCTGGACCAGGCGAACAAACAAATATGAGAAGGCGACGATAGGGCTGGAGAGCGTTCCGGGAACGCAAAGTACTAAAAACGATAAGTTTATTATGCACATAGAAAAAGCGGATTTCGGAAGCCGAAACGCGAGAAGCGAATTTGTTGCCCAGCGATTCAAACCATACCTTGCCAGCGGTGTACTGGATGTCGGTTGCTACGAAGCGCCGTTACGACAGATTCTTGGTAAAGCACACTACACGGGGATCGACTTTGTTGGCGATCCCGATGTGTTTTTGAATCTGGAAACTTGCGACGCTCTGCCCTATAAAGATGGCGACTTCGCCTGCGTAATGGCGATCGAAGTGCTCGAGCATTTAGAGAATCTACACTCTATGTTCGCGCAAATGGCGCGTGTGTCCAATCGCTATATCATAATGTCCTTGCCCAATTGCTGGCGTGACGCGCGTCGGCCGATTGAGCGCGGCAAGGGTAAGATCGGCCATTATGGGTTACCCGCCACGCGACCTGATGATCGGCATAAATGGTTTTTCAGTTTTAACCAGGCGGCCGAGTTCGCCCAGGCGCAAGCCGAGTTGCATAACTTGTCCGTAGTTGAAATGTTCGGCACGGAAATGCCCAAATCAACGGCCCTGCACCACTTGCGCAAGATGCGTTTCCCCGGAAAACGCTATAACAACCGGTATGTGCAAACCCTGTGGTCCGTGTTTGAGAAAAAGCCGGTTTGATTTGCGTAGAGTAACCAGTGTTGGCCCACAAACTGCGGTTTTAAACAGTATCTAAAGCATTTGCCCGCGTGAATATATGCCTTACACATTTGCGCCATGCATACTCTGGCGGCGCAGAGCGTTACTTGAACTATCTTGCCTGTGGCCTATGTGAACGCGGCCACGAAGTAACTATCGCCTGCCGTTCGCATGCCGTGAAGCCGCATCCTGATATTAAATTCCTTGTGTTGAGCAAGTTCGCTATTGGCAGCGCCTGGCGCTATTGGGCTTTTGCCCGCGCGCTAGAGCAATTCCTAGCGGATAATCGGGAGCAATATGATGTAGTTTTTGCCCTCGGCCGGACCTGGAGTCAGGATATCGTCCGTGTTAGCGGTGGTTGCCATCAGACCTGGCTGGATACCATGGCAGGGCCCCGTCGCAGCGCGAAGCCAAAATTCAAGGACCGCGTGCAATTGCGCCTGGTGCTTACCGGAAAATAATTTGTAACAGCGATATGGTGCGGCGTGATGTCATGCGGCGATACGACGTGCCCCAGGATGCGATTGAGGTTATCTACAACGGTGTAGACCTGGAGCGTTTTAGTCCTTGTCATCGCAGTGGGCCTGGTGCGCGGATCCGGCGAGAAGCAGGATTCACCCCCGAACATGTAGTGTTCGTATTTCTGGGTACGGGGTTCGAACGCAAGGGTGTAGACCTTGTGCTTGCCGCGTTTTCGAAAATATCAGAAGCAGTACCGCAAGCGCGCGTATTCATTGCCGGGCGTGATTCGAAAATCGCCCGCTATCAGCAGCAGGCGCGGGATGCGGGTATTTCGGATAAAGTTGCGTTCCTCGGCGAACGCCTGGATGCCGAAGCCTGCCTCGCCGCTGGCGATGTGTTGGTCTTGCCGACCCGATATGATCCCTTCGCCAATGTTACGGTGGAAGCGCTGGCCAGCGGTTTGCCGGTAATCACCAGCGATACTAATGGGGGCCACGAAATTCTTCCGGATGAAACGGTCGGTACGGTTGTGCCAATGGGCGAAGAAATTATTCCCGAGCTGGCGCGTGCGATGCGCGAATGGAGTGACCCGACACGCATCGAGGCGGCGCGAAAAGTTGCCCGACTCGTGGCCGAAAAGCATGGGATAGAGAGTAAACTGGACGCCGCAATTCAGCTTATCGAGGATGTGGCATCGGAGCGCAGATATGAAACTCCATCCCAAATTTAATCCCCGGCGAGCGGTGGGTGGTGATGAAAAGCACGACCTGGGTTTGTCAGTCTCCATCATCACACTTAATGAAGAAGATAATCTGAAAAAATGCCTGGACAGTGTTGCCGGTCTGGCCAACGAGATTATCGTAGTGGATTCCGGCTCCACTGACCGCACCCGCGAGGTCGCCGCGGCCCACGGCGCGCAATTCATACATAACGACTGGCCCGGTCATGTCGTACAAAAAAATGTAGCTTTGTCACACTGCACCCAACCCTGGGTTTTGTGTCTTGATGCCGACGAAGCGCTGGATGAAGAGCTGCGCTGCGAAATCATTACATTGTTACAAGGTTCGCCGGATTGCGCGGGCTACGCCGTAAATCGCCTGAGCTGGTTTCTCGGCGATTGGATACGCCACGCCTGGCACCCCGAATGGCGCCTGCGTCTGGTGCGGCGGGAAAATGCGAAGTGGGGCGGCATGGACCCGCATGACCACTTGCTGGTCGAAGGCAAGACGGCCAGATTGCCCGGTTGTTTATTGCATTATTCGTTTCGAAATCTGGACCATCACCTGCAGAAAACGCTGGGCTACGGGCGAATATCAGGCGCGGAACTGGTCAAGAAAAACAAACGAATATCTATGGCCAAGCTGATTTTTTCCCCCTTCTGGCGTAGTTTCAGCGTACTGTTTTTCAAGGGCGGTTGGCGCGATGGCTGGCGCGGTTGGGTAGTGGCCTATACCTCCATGCTGGCCGGATTTGCCAAATATGCTTATGCCATGGAAGCGCAGAGGGTTAAGCCGGAATCGGACCACTCTGGCGAGCAGTCATAACAGCCTATGTCTGATTCCGATACCGCCTTAGAAGAGAATATCGTCACCGTTTCCCGCCTTAGCAATTTTTGTGCAGGTTGGATACAAGCCAACCGCGAACGCCTGGACGCGCTTGAGTCCGACGGCCGCTTGTCGACAAAAGCGGATTGCGATGATATCCGTGCCGCCGTCAACGATGCCTGCAACCCCGCCCAAGGCGTTGATGAACTCATGGCACCACTGCGACAGGTGCGCAACGAACGCATGTTCATCATCGCCTGGCGCGATTTGCTGGGCCAGGCTGACCTGGCCGAAACCCTGGCCGCCTTGTCTGAACTCGCCGATGCCTGCATCGAAACCGCGCTGCGCTGCGCCGAAAACGAAGTAATGGATCGCTACGGCCATGTGCGCAATGACGCGGGCGATATTCAGCGTTTAGTTGTAATAGGAATGGGCAAGCTCGGCGGCCGCGAGTTGAATTTTTCATCCGACATAGATCTGATATTTGCCTATGGCGAAAACGGTGAAACCGATGGTGCAAAATCCATCGAAGCGCAGGAATTTTACAAGCGCCAGATTCAGCAAGTCGTGCGACTGCTTAATGAGGCGACCGAAGACGGATTTGTTTACCGGGTCGATACCCGTTTGCGGCCCTTTGGTGATGCCGGTGCCATGGCTGCGAGTCTGGCTGCCATGGAAGGCTATTATCAGAATCATGGACGCGAGTGGGAGCGGTACGCCTGGATCAAGGCGCGCCCGGTGGCCGGAGACATCCAGGGCGGGCAAAAATTAATAAAATTATTGCGCCCCTTTGTTTATCGCCGTTATCTGGATTTTTCTGCGTTCGAGTCCATCCGCGAAATGAAAGCCATGATCGACAAACAGGTCGAACAGCGTGGGGTGGAGCACAACATCAAGATCGGGCGCGGCGGCATCCGCGAAGTTGAGTTTATCGCCCAGGCTTTTCAGTTAATTCGCGGCGGTCACGAGCCCGAACTGCAGGACAATCGTTTGCTGCCCGTGCTGGAGAAATTACAGCAGGAGGGGCATATGCCCCCGCACGCGGTGCGCGATTTGCACGCCGCCTACGAATTCCTGCGTCGTCTGGAAAACCGTCTGCAAATGTGGGACGACCGGCAAACGCATACCTTGCCCGAAACCGATGAACAGTGGCAGGCGTTGGCCAAAGCGATGGCCACGGCGATAGAGGGCGCCGATTCGGATAGCCTGAAGACAGAAATCGAGGCACACCGCGAGCGTGTGCATCAGCAATTCCAGCAGGTTTTTTCCGTACCCCAGGTGGGCGACGAAGCCGGCGATAAAGCACAGGCCTTGCGCGCCGCCTGGCTGGATGAAGACCAGGACGAGGCGGGCGTCGCAGCAATTACGCAGGAAGGATTTACGCAACCCGACGCCGCCTGGAAAGCACTGCAGGAACTGCGTAACAGCGGCCAGTATCGCAGCCTGAGTGATCGCGGGCGCCGCCGGCTGGGCGAGTTGATTCCGTTGCTGATCCAGGCCACCGGCATCACCGATGACCCGGATACCGCACTAAAGCGTGTGCTCAGCGTGCTGGAAGGCATCATCGGGCGCACCACCTATATTGCGCTGCTGGTGGAAAACCCCACGGCGTTGTCACGCTTTGTCAGCCTGTGCGCGGCCAGCTCCTGGATTAGCCGCCAGATACAGCATCAGCCGGTGTTGCTGGATAGCTTGCTGGACCCGAGATTGTTGTACAAACCGCCGCGCGGACAGGCGCTGGTTGAGGAGTTGGAGCGGATACTGGCGCCCATTCCAGCCGATGACCTGGAACACCGTATGGACAGCCTGCGGCGTTTTCGTCACGAGCAAATGCTACGTATAGCCGCCGCCGATGTGAGCAATAGCATGCCGTTGATGGTGGTTAGCGATCACTTGACCGAACTGGCGGAGGTGATTCTGCGCGAGGCCCTGTCGGAGGCATGGGATCAACTTACCGAGCGTTATGGTAAACCCACCTGTGCGGATGGTAGCGTGGCGGATTTCATCATCGTGGGTTACGGCAAAATGGGCGGCCTGGAACTGGGCTATGGCTCCGATCTGGATGTGGTGTTTTTGCACAATGGCAAGTCCGACGCCAATACCGACGGTGAGCGCGCTCTGAGCCATCACGCCTTCTTCCTGCGCCTGGCACAGCGGGTTATTCATATACTGGCTACGCAAACCGGCGGCGGGCGCGCCTACGAAATCGATACCCGCTTACGCCCCAGCGGCAAGTCCGGGTTGCTGGTAACCAGCTTGTCGGCATTTCGTTCCTATCAGCAGGAAAAAGCCTGGACCTGGGAGCATCAGGCGCTGGTGCGCGCACGCGCCGTGGCCGGCGATGAGGCGCTGAGCGAGCAGTTCAAACAGACTCGCAACGAAATTCTCGCGCAGCCACGGGACGCGAGCGAATTGGCCGGCAAAGTCGTTAAAATGCGCCAGAAAATGCGCGCACATCTAGATGGCTCCGACCCCGAGCAACTCGATGTAAAACAAATGCCCGGCGGGTTGATTGATATTGAATTTTTCGCGCAATATTCCTGCCTGCTGCACGCGCCGCAGTGTTCGGAATTGCTTATTTTTACCGATACAATTCGCATCCTGGAAACCCTGGAGTCCGCACAGTTGCTAGACTTGCAAACCACGCAGGCTTTAACCGGCGCTTACCGCGAATACCGCCGGCGCGTGCATCGTGCGGCGTTGCAGGAGCAGCGTGCGAGTATTGGCAGTGACGAGTTACAGGACACGCGTGATGCCGTTAGCCGCGTGTGGGAAAACACCTTTGGCAGCGACCTGGTTCAACACAGCCAGCCCCCATCCGATTAAAATAGCGCCATGAATATCAAACAGCATATTGTGTATTGGGGCATTCCCACCGTCGTAGTGTCGTCGTTGATCGCGATGTATTTTTCCGGCAACGACACCTTGATGTGGAATATGGCCCCCGAGGTTAATCGCGAACTGGGCCTGCTGGAGTCGCTGCAACACCTGCTGTTGCTGGTTATGGCCATTGTGTTTGCCCGCGCGGCGTGGCGGTCGCAAATCAGTCTCGAGCGGGCACTGTTCACCGTAGTCAGCCTGGGTATGGTGTTCGTGTTGCTGGAAGAGCTTAATTATTTCACCCATTACTGGTGGGCGATAAACGGCTGGTATTTCGCCACCATGCCCGGCGTTAACGTATATAGCAAAGGCGATGTAAGCGATAACTTCAAAGATGCCGGCGATATTTTCCTGGTGACATTTTTCGTGCTTTTTCCGCTCGTCGCTGCGCGTATCAACAACGCCTGGGTAAAGTATCTGCACCCCAGCCGCATGTTCATTCTGGCGATAATTATCGCGGTGCTTACCTCGCGCATGGCGCATTTTCTGGACGAAAACTATGCGCCGCAAAATAATTATTTCACCGACTCCATGGGCGAGTATCGTGAGCTGTTCGTCTACTGGATATGGCTCACTTACAGTTGGGTGTTAACGCATTACCGGCAGTGGCCGTTGGCGCAAGATAAGCAGAGTGGGGACTAGGTCGTGTCCCTTAACAAAAGTTTGCCGTATGATTTCGGCGCTTTTTCGCGCCATCCGGCGTTGCCCTCTGTTAATTTGGGGCTCGCCATAGCTACGGCTATGACTCGTCGCCGCGTGCGAGCTGAGCGCAGCGAACTGCCACAAAAAATCACTCGAACTTTATTTAACGAACTTCTGTTAAGGGACACTGGAGCATGATCATAGTAACCGGCGGCGCAGGTTTTATCGGCAGCAATCTGGTCGAAGGCCTGAACGCAAGCGGAGAACGCGACATCCTGGTGGTGGATGACTTGGTTAACGGCGAAAAATGCCGCAACTTGGCCGATCTGGATTTCAGCGACTACATGGAGTTCGACGATTTCGGCGAAGCCGTGCAAGCCGGGCGCGATTTTGGCGAGGTCACCGCCGTATTCCATCAGGGCGCCTGCTCGGATACCACCGAGTGGGACGGCCGCTACATGATGGCGAATAACTACAGCTACTCGAAACACTTGTTTGACTACTGCGCAGCGCGTGAAATTCCTTTCATTTACGCCTCTTCTGCCTCGGTATACGGCGCGGGCGCCGATTTTTACGAAGTGCGCGCCAACGAGCACCCGCTGAACATGTACGCGTTTTCCAAATTCGCGTTTGACCAGCATGTGCGCGCGCGGAGTAAAAACGTGCATAGCCAGGTCGCCGGCCTGCGTTATTTCAACGTCTACGGCCCGCGCGAGCAGCACAAGGGCAAGATGGCCAGCGTCGCTTATCATTTTAATAATCAGCTACTTGCCGACGGCGAATGCCGTCTGTTTGAAGGCTCGGATGGTTACGGCAACGGCGAACAGCGGCGTGATTTCATCTACGTTGCCGATGTCGTCGCCGTTAATCTGTGGCTGCTGAATAACCCGCAGGTCAGCGGCGTGTTCAATTGCGGTACAGGCGCGAGCCAAACCTTCAACGATGTCGCCGAAGCCGCGCTGAACTGGCATGGCAAGGGCGAAAAACGTTACATCCCATTCCCCGGCGAACTGGCCGGCCGTTACCAGAGTTTTACCGAAGCCGACATGCGCGCCCTGCGCGAAGCCGGCTTTGAGGCACCGTTCGCGCCGGTAGAAAAAGGCGTGCCGCACTATCTGGATTGGCTAGCAGGCCAGGCTTAGCCTGGGCATAGCGTGAGCGAACGAATACTCATCGCTGGGCCCGCCTGGGTCGGCGATATGGTGATGACGCAAAGCCTGTGCATTGCGCTCGCCGAGCAAAATCCAGACGCGCAAATCGATATCCTTGCACCCGCCTGGTCTATCCCTATTATCGAACGCATGCCGCAGGTACGACGCGGCGTGGAATTACCCACCGGCCACGGCGAACTCGGGTGGGGCAAACGCCGTGCGGTTGGGTACAGTTTGCGCAACGCCGGCTATACGCAAGCCATCGTGTTACCGCGCTCGGCCAAGGCCGCACTGGTGCCGTGGTTTGCGAAAATCCCCGTGCGCACCGGCTATCGCGGAGAACTGCGTTTTGGCCTGATCAACGACGTGCGCGCGCTGGATAAAGCCATCCTCACGCAAACCGTGCAGCGCTTTGTTGCCCTGGGGTTACCAGGAGATGCGAAACGGCCGCCGGAGATTGAATATCCGCGTTTGCGTGTCGATTCCGAAAATCAGACCCGCGTGCTGCATAAATTTGGCCTGTCCGGCAAAGATCGCCTGATCGCTCTCATGCCCGGCGCCGAATACGGCCCCGCCAAGCGCTGGCCGACGAATCATTTCGCCATGTTGGCCAAACGCCTGGGCGAGCAGGGCGCGCGCGTGCTGGTTTTCGGTTCGGGCAAGGAGCGCGCGTTGGGCGATGAAATCAAGCGTTGCGCGCCTGAAACCACGCTTAACTTGTGCGGCGAAACAGAATTGGTCGATGTGGTTGATTTACTGTCTGTTTGCGAGGCCGCAGTCAGCAACGATTCCGGTTTAATGCACGTTGCGGCGGCGGTAAACACGCGGCTGGTGGCAATCTACGGCTCGTCCACACCGGCCTATACGCCGCCGCTGACCGACAACGTAACAATCCTGAAGCGCGATGTTGCCTGCAGCCCCTGTTTCGAGCGCGAATGCCCGCTTGGGCACACGCTATGCCTGCTGCAAATCACCGTAAACGACGTTCTCAAGGCGTTGAACTAGCGTAAACGCTGGCAGAAAAGGGTGCGGCTGTGGTCAAATAGAGCCCTTTCAACGCAAGAAAATCAACGGAGAAGGCAATGGCTTCGATGGCGGACCGCGACGGTCACATCTGGCTCGACGGCGAATTAATTCCCTGGCGCGAAGCCAAGGTGCATGTACTAACCCATACCCTGCACTATGGCATGGGCGTGTTCGAGGGCGTGCGCGCCTATGAAACCGAGAAAGGCACCGCCATCTTCCGGCTGGCCGAGCACACCGAACGCCTTTTTCGTTCGGCCAAGATTCTGAATATACCCATGCCGTTTGATCGCGAAACCCTGAACGAAGCGCAACGCCTGGTTGTGCGCGAAAACGGCCTTAAATCTGCCTACCTGCGCCCCATGTGTTTTTACGGCTCAGAGGGCATGGGTCTGCACGCCCACGGTTTGCAAGTCCACGTTATGGTCGCGGCCTGGACCTGGGGCAGCTATCTGGGCGCAGACAATATGGTCAACGGCATACGCGTCAAGACATCTTCCTATTCGCGCCATCACGTCAACAGCGCCATGTGCAAGGCCAAGGCCAACGGGCATTACTTCAATTCCATGATGGCCTTGAATGAGGCCAGCGCCGATGGTTACGACGAAGCCCTGATGCTGGATAACGAGG
Source organism: Salinisphaeraceae bacterium (assembly GCA_041688215.1). Taxonomy (GTDB): domain Bacteria; phylum Pseudomonadota; class Gammaproteobacteria; order Nevskiales; family Salinisphaeraceae; genus JBDNIO01. The sequence continues at coordinate 21,947 of JBDNIO010000031.1, forward strand.
GACTGGTCGCCGAGGGCAGCGGCGAAAATATATTTCTGGTACGCGACGGCGAATTGCTAACCCCGGACCTGACCTGCGCGCTCGACGGCATCACCCGCCGTACCATCATGACCTACGCCCAGGAAATGGGCATACCGTGTCGTGAGAAACGCATTACGCGGGATGAAGTCTACGTAGCTGATGAAGCCTTCTTTACCGGCACCGCGGCGGAAGTCATGCCCATTCGCGAACTGGACCGCCGCGCAATCGGCAACGGCAAACGCGGCCCCATTACCGAGGCTTTGCAACAGCGTTATTTCGATCAGGTTCTGGGCCGGCGCGATGACCATCCAGAGTGGTTGACGCTAGTTTAAGTAATGCAACCCGCGCTGCATCACCAGGACCAGCACTTTTATATCTATGACCCGGCCCGGATTCGGAAAATTGAGTCCGGGCTTTTCCGGCCCGAATGGTGGGCGCGCCAGGACAAACTGGTCGGCCAGGCCCAAGGCCGCGGCGCGGTAGCATTTATCGATGCCGGCGAACACGGCTGGGTGCTGCGCCATTACCGCCGCGGCGGCTTGATCGCCAAGTTCATCACCGATCATTACCTGTGGCTGGGTGTGGAGAAAACCCGGGCTTTTCGGGAATGGCGACTACTCGCCGAGCTGCGCGAACGCGGCTTGCCCGTCCCGCATCCTGTGGCTGCGCAGGTGCAACGTGCCGGATTAAGTTACACAGCCGACCTGATTACCGCGCGAATTCCCGACGCACAAACCCTGGCTGAGCTACTGCAAAAGCAACGGCTGGCGGCGTCGCAATGGCAGGCGCTGGGTGCATTGCTTGCACGTTTTCACAATGCCGGTATTTATCATCACGATCTGAATGCGCACAACATAATGTGCGACGCAGGTGGCCAGTTTTATCTGATAGATTTCGACAAGGGATGTCTGCGCGCGCCGGGCGCCTGGCAAAAAGCCAACTGTGAGCGGTTGCTGCGATCTCTGCGTAAACTGGACGTGGCCGAGCCCGGTTTTCACTTCACGCAATCCGATTGGCAGGCCTTGCAGGGCGGCTATTTAGCCGGGTCAGGGGACTCTTCGTAGGGATCAACGTCCTTCAATTGAAAGCGCTTGTGCAGCCAGAAATATTGTTCTGGTGCGGTGCGCGCTACGTCCTCGATTATTTTATTGATGCGCTGTGCGTCAGCGGCATCATCGCCGCTGGGGAAATCCTCCAGCGCGGGATGCACGATCAGCTTGTAACCTGAGTTATCCGGCTTGCGGATAGTGAAAAAGGGCACCACCAGCGCCTTACCCATGTTCGCCAGTCTCGCGGTCGCAACGTGGGTACGCGCCATGTGCCCGAAGAAGGGCACCATAACTCCGGCCTGTTCACTGGCGCGCTGGTCTGCTGCATACCACACCGCGCGTTTATTACGCAGTGCCCGCACCAGTGTCTTTACCTGGTCCTGGCGTATGCTGGCCTCGCCAATATGGTGCTCGCGCCGGCGTTGCATTACGTAATCGAGTACCGGATCGTGCGGCGGTTTGTACATGCCGTTGGTAAAAACCCCGAGCCGGTCAAGATGCAGCTTCGCCATGCGCGCGCCCAGTTCCAGCGACGTAAAATGCGCGGTCAGCAAGATGAAACCCTGGCCCGAGCCCGCAGCGTGCTGCAGATGTTCCAGGCCTTCGAGCCGGCAAAGACCTTCAACCTTCGCGGTGGGCCCCCACCAGCACAGCATCGCCTCTACCGCGCCCATGCCCACGGAACGAAAATGCGCACGCAGTAGGGCCTGATGTTGCTCCGCAGTGTATTCAGGGAAACACATTTGCAGATTGGTCGCCGCCACGCGGCGACGGCTGGGGACCACATGGTAGGCAATATTGCCCAGCCCCCGCCCAATCGCCATCTGCAGGCGAAACGGTAAAATACCGATCAGCCAGCCCAGGCCCATACCGAGCCAGCTAAGCCAATGACGTGGATGCCAGAGATTGGTTTTTTTAGTCATAGAAGGGCGCACTATAAACCAGAGACCGGCAAGCAGGCCCTACACTTACACCCGCGCCGTACGTATGATGCATGAATTCTAAAAGTAAAGAATTTAAATGCAATCTATGCCCTCATTTTCTGATGCCAACGTCCTGGTTGTGGGCGATGTCATGCTCGACCGCTACTGGCACGGCGACACGGGCCGCATTTCGCCGGAAGCGCCCGTACCGGTGGTGCGCATCGGGCGTGAAGAATACCGCCTGGGCGGCGCCGGCAACGTGGCCCTCAACCTGGCATCGATCGGCGTAAAAACTACCCTGATCGGCGTGGTAGGAGACGACGAACCGGGGCGCGTAATGCGCCGATTGCTCGCGGATTCCGGCATCGACGCGCCGCTGGTGCGCAGCCCGAGCCATCCCACCATCGCCAAGCTGCGCGTTATCAGCCGCAACCAGCAATTGATCCGACTGGATTTTGAAGAGTCCTTCGACGCTCAGGCCGCGTTCGACCCGCAATCGCTGCAGGATGCCTTCGCGCTGGCCCTGCCCACAGCAGGCGCGGTGATATTTTCTGATTACGGAAAAGGCACGCTAAGAGAAGTTTCAGACCTGATTACGGCAGCGAAAAATGCAGGAAAACCGGTGCTGGTCGACCCCAAAGGCATAGACTGGACGCGCTACACTTCAGCCAGCGTAGTCACACCTAACCTGGCCGAATTCGAGGCTGTGGCCGGTACGGCCATCAACGACGTTGACCTGGCCGCCAAGGCAAATATAGTACGCAAGCAATTTGGCCTGCAAGCATTACTCGTTACCCGCAGCGAACGCGGCATGACCCTGTTCCAGGACGAAAACAGTCATCACATGCCAGCACACGCCCAGGAAGTATTCGATGTTACCGGCGCCGGCGACACCGTAATCGCCATGCTCGCTGCGGGACTGGCCGCGGGTGAAAGCATGGCCAGCGCCGCGGGGCTGTCCAATCTGGCCGCCGGTGTGGTGGTGGCCAAGCTGGGAACCGCCAGCGTGAGCCTGGCCGAATTACGGCGCGCCGCACGCAGCCGCCACAGTCAGGCGCGCGGCCTGCTCGACGAGGATGAGTTACTCGGCTACGTGGAAGAAGCGCGCGCCCACGGCGAACGTGTGGTCATGACCAACGGCTGTTTCGATATCCTGCACCCCGGCCATATTCAATACCTGGAAGCCGCCCGTGCGCTGGGCGATTGGCTGATTGTTGCGGTGAACGATGACGACTCCGTGCGTCGTTTGAAAGGTGCCACCCGGCCAATCAATAATCTGGAACAGCGCATGCAAGTGCTCAAGGGCCTGTCCGCGGTCGACTGGGTAGTACCTTTTAATGAACAAACGCCGGAACGCCTGATCTGCAAGATCAAGCCGGACCTGCTGGTTAAGGGCGGGGATTACGCCATAGAGAATATTGCCGGCGCAAAGTGCGTGCAGGACGCCGGCGGCGAAGTGCGCGTGCTGGACTTCGTAGACGGCTACTCTACGTCTAAAATAATCGACCGCATACAAGCCGCGGATAATCAGGAATAAACGCGCTTATGCGTTGGCTATATAGCCTCTTGCTCTATCTGATACTGCCTTTCGCCTTACTGTATTTCACCTGGCGGGGGTTGCGTGAGCCCGGCTATTTCAGCGGCTGGGGCCAGCGGCTTGGGTTTGGCGGCAAGCCACCGCAGTCCGGAATCTGGATACACGCCGCCTCAGTCGGCGAAGTGCAAGCCGCCGTGCCGCTTGTTAAAGCCCTGGCCGAGCGCTATCCGGATATGGCTTTAACGGTGACCACGTTCACCCCGACCGGACGCCAGCGCGCGCGCAAGGCGATGCCGGAATCGATCTATATTCAATTCCTGCCACTGGATTTGCCGCACGCCATATGGCTTTTTCTGCGCCGCCTGCGGCCGCGCCTCGGCATAATCATAGAAACAGAATTGTGGCCAAACCTGTTGCACGGCTGTGGTAGAAATAAGGTGCCGGTACTCCTGGCAAACGCCAGTATTTCCACCCGCTCGGCGCAAAGTTACCAGCAATGGCCGTTGCGCAGTCTGATTCGTCCGGCGGTAAACCAAATCACTCAAATTGCCGCTGCCAGCGACGCAGACGCACAAGCGTTCCACCAACTAGGCGTGGCGAACGATCGTATCGCGAATACAGGCAATCTGAAGTTTGATCTCGAGCTACCTCCCGGTCTGGAAGTGGAAGGCGAGCGCTTGCGCGACCAGTGGCAGGTAGGTAATCGCCCCGTATGGATTGCTGCCAGCACCCATCCCGGCGAAGAGAGCATCGTGCTTGATGCCTTGCGGATATTGCACAAAACCCATCCCAATGCCTTGCTGGTGCTGGTGCCCCGACACCCGCAGCATTTTGCAGGCGTAGCCGTGCTGTGTAACGAGCGCGGCTTCAAAACAGCAGTGCGCAGTAAAAAACAGCAGGTCGATGCGCAAACCCAGATCATGCTGGGCGATACCCTGGGCGAATTGACGCTGCTGTACGCCACCGCCGATGTCGCCCTGGTCGGTGGCAGCCTGGTACGCGGTATCGGAGGCCACAACTTGCTGGAACCGGCCGCGATGCGATTACCGATCGTGATCGGCAAACATGCCTATGACTGGGCCGATGTCGCGTCTTGGTTGCAAGCAGAAGCTGCGCTGTGTCAAGTAGCCGATGCGCCCACCTTGGCCGCGGCAATTGCCGAGTGTTTGGAAGACGATATTGGTCGTAAACTCGCGGGCATTGCCGCGGTTCGCGTAGTGGAAGAGCATGGGGGTACCCTGGAACGCACCTTGCGGCTGATTCCCGCTTTGCTCACGTCGGGGTAGACTACTGGTGACTGCGTTTGCTTGAATTTACACATCCGCAACCTAAATTTTACATGGCACGCCGGTATTCTTGGTGCGCGAGGCCTGGGTAAGTAGTAGCCGCTTTATACTCTAAGCAAATCTATGAAATACAAAGACTATTATAAAACGCTCGGCGTGGAACGTGACGCCCAGCAAGATGCGATCAAGCGCGCCTACCGCCGGCTTGCACGTAAATACCACCCCGATGTCAGCAAGGAAAAAGACGCGGAAAAGCGCTTCCAACAGGTCAACGAAGCCTACCAAGTACTGCAAGACCCGGAAAAGCGAAAAGCCTACGATCAGTTAGGCGAAAACTGGCAAGCCGCGCAAAATTTCCGGTCACCACCAGGCGGGCAGCAACAAGGGGCAGGCAAAGCAGGCCCGGACTTTGGTAACGCGGATGATTACAGCGATTTCTTTTCGTCTATTTTTAGTGGTGACCACGGCCGCCCCGGCGCGGGTGCTTACGGGCGTGCACAAATGAAAGGCGAGGATGTGGACGCAAGCATCCAAATTCCGATTGAAGATGCCTACCACGGTGCCAGCCACAGCCTGAGCCTGGACGTGCCGGAGTTAGACGCGCAAGCTCGTCTAGTTTCAAAGCGGCGTACGCTTAACGTGAAAATCCCCAAAGGGGTGAGCGCCAAGCAACGTATACGACTGGAAGGCCAGGGCGGGCCGGGCTTTGGCGGCGCGCCGGCCGGAGATTTATACTTAAGAATCGAATTTAAACCGCACCGCTTGTATAGCGCACAAGGCAAAGACCTGTACCTGGACTTGCCGGTGGCGCCTTGGGAAGCTGCGCTCGGCGTCGCCGTGAAAGTACCGACACTGGGCGGTAAGGTAGACTTAAAAGTCCCCGCCGGCGCACGCTCCGGACAAAAGCTGCGGCTCAAAGGACGTGGCCTGCCGGGCAAACCGCCCGGTGATCAATACGCCGTGTTGCAAGTCGTAGCGCCCAAGGCGGATAACGACAAAATCAAAAAAATCTACGAACAACTGCAAAGCGAGGCGGACTTTAATCCACGCGCCGCGCTGGGAGTGTAGAGTCGATGGCCCACACCGAAAAACGCTACGAACTCACCGGCACTGTGGTCGATGAGCGTATTAAATTTACCCTGCGCGAGTTCTGTCACGTCTGCGGTGTACACACTGATCTGGTGCTGGAGATGGTCGAGGAAGGCGTCATCGAACCCCATGGTGAGCGCCCCGAGGAATGGGTTTTCGCGGGCCGTGCGCTAATCCGTGCGCAAACAGCTTTACGCCTGGTTCACGATCTGCGGCTCAACCTGCCTGGTGCTGCATTGGCGCTCGACCTGCTCGAGGATCTCGATCGCTTGCGCTAA
>JBDNIO010000209.1:0-2731 GCA_041688215.1 Salinisphaeraceae bacterium
CCGTTGACCTTGGCTTGCGACTCAACGCGGGATTTCAGTCGGTCATCTACGCCGAGATTTGAATTGCCGCCAATGCTGCCGCTCAAACCGCCGCTAGCACCACCACTTACGCCGCCGAGTTGCGCATAGGCGCCGCCGCTGGCGAGCAATAAACTCGTCGTTACCAACAAAATATTCTTTGTAGCTACTTTCTTCATTTGGGGACTCCTGATGAATGTGAATATGAATGGCTAGGAATGTTCCTGATGCGTATATTCACATACCGAAACTTAATACGCGCTTAACACTGCCATGGTAAGACCACCAGAACGCCACGAGATTGCCGCGTCAGCCCCGCTGAGCGGGGTTCCTCGCAATGACGATTTCTCGGCCATAGCAATACGCAAGCATGCGCATGTCGGGGTAAGCCGGTGTATCTTATAGCCACTGCGAGGCAATAAAGGGAGTAACAAGCCATGTTCAAGCAACGGATAGCCACAGGTGCGGTGTTCGCCGCGACATTTCTCATTACCGCAGCCTGTACGACCGCGCCCGAGCCAGCGCCGGAACCCGCCGGCCCGGTGGACCCACTGGATGCGTTTGAAAAGGTCGGTGAACCGCAACGCGAGTACACCGGCACAGGCGTCAATGATCCGGATAACCTATCCAGCGATATCGAACGCTTGCAGGATGCGCGCCGCGAATACAACCAGGCGCAGGATCGGGAAGACGCAGAACACCTGCGTAGCCAGGCTGAGTGTTGGGACTCTGAAGATAGCCGCAAGGTGCCGATCGAAGACGGCAGTGCGGAACCGGCGGTTTATTGCGAAAAATAGGGCGAAAAACAGGGGTGCCTCGCACAACTTCCGGTCTGGTCTCGCATGTATCCGGCACCGGCCCGGCGCTGGTATGCGTACACGGCTGGGGTGTGTCTTCCACTTTGTGGGACCCGCTGATAACGCGGACTGGCAAGCAACTGCAAATTCACGCGGTTGATCTGCCGGGACACGGCCGCAGTTCCGCCGGTGCAGTGGGTTTGAACAACTGGACCGATGCGGTACTCGACGCTGCCCCGGAATCCGCCGTTTACATGGGCTGGTCGCTCGGCGGGCTGATGTGCTTGCAGGCCGCGTATCGTCATCCCCAACGTGTGCGCGGCCTGATTCTTGTAGACAGCCTGCCGCGTATGCTGCGTGGGCCGGGCTGGGAATGGGGCATGAAGGCTTCCGCGCTTAGCGAAACGGCGCGCGGATTGCGCTCGGACTACATCACCACCCTGCAGGAATTTTTGATGCTGCAAGTGCTGGGCGAACCCGGCGCGCGGCATCTGGTGCGCCAGTTACGCAGCCAGTTGCTGAGTACACCGCCCCTGCGTGAAGGCCTGGAGCGCGGGCTCGACATCCTGCACGAGGCCGATTTACGTGCCGCTTTACCCGAAATAGAGGTGCCCGTGCTGGTCATAAACGGCGAGCGCGACCGTATGTGTCACCCCGAAGGCGCGCGCTGGATGGCCGCGCAGTTACCCGACGCCGAGACATGGATAGTGTCGCGTGCCGCGCATGCCCCGTTTTTGTCGCATGAGCGCGAATTCGCCAGCCGTGTTAGCGATTTCGTTAGCCGGGTAAGCACATAGTCCGTATGACCAGGACAGTCTTCATTACCGGTACCGATACCGAAATCGGCAAGACGCATGTGGCATGCGGCCTGGTGCGGAGTGCGCGGGAGAACGGTTTGCGGGTTGCGGTATTCAAGCCGGTGGCCGCGGGCTGTGAAACCACGCCTGATGGCCTGCGTAATGCCGACGCATTGGCATTGATGCAGGCAGCAGACAGCCGCGATGCCTACGAGCTGGTCAATCCCTATGCGTTTGAGCAAGCTATTGCACCGCATCTGGCGGCTACATCCGCAGGGGTTGTAATAGATATTGAACGTATCATGGACTGTTACCAACAACTTGCGCAAAACGCAGATCTGGTGGTTATCGAAGGCGCGGGGGGCTGGGCAGTACCGCTGGGGGAGGGTTTGGCTTTCCCCGATCTGGTGGAGCGCGGCCAATGGCCTGTGTTGCTTGTGGTGGGCATGCGTCTGGGGTGTTTGAACCATGCCTTGTTAAGCGCCGAATCAATTTTGCGGCGCGCAGACATGCTGGGTTGGGTGGCCAATTGTCTGCCCCCGGAACAGCCGTGGTTGCAGCAAAATATAGAAACCCTGCGCGCGCGCATGCCCTCGCCAGGGCTGGGTTCAGTGTCCGCGTTTGGCCCTGTGCAACAAGCTCTGAACTTCGAACAGATTTATAATGCCTTGTAACGGCAACTGAGTCAGGCGCGGACGGCGGGTATGAATTACCCCTGAAGAGCACCCCGGCGTTTGCCAGCACACCCCCGCATCGCATAAAATCGCGGTCGGCCAAGGAGGGGCGCATGTCTGATCCACAACCGGAGCAAGGCGCGCAAAGGCGGTTGGTTATTCAGCCTAATGCTTCGCTTAGCCTGGAATGGGCGGGGGTATTCTTCGCGTCGATGTGCATTGCGTCGTTTGGCATCGCCGGCTTGTTTGCGTGGCAAGGTTACTGGATGGTGCTGCCATTCGCTGGCCTGGAAATGGCGGCGCTCGCTGCTGGCTTGTACTGGAGCTTGCGCGCCAACGTGTACCGGGAAGTGATATCTATAACCGATGATCACGTTGTGGTAGAGACTGGCAGGCAGGGGCCTGAGCAGCGCTGGGAGTTTCAGCGGGCATGGACGCGAGTAAG
>JBDNIO010000210.1:0-11132 GCA_041688215.1 Salinisphaeraceae bacterium
TATGCAATCAGTGATAATGAAGCCGCTAAACGTCTACAAAACGCCAGACACTCACTCTTTGAATCTATCTTCGAACGGATGAAAGCCAGCTGACTCTTTTCGCTAACCTTCAGACTCATTTTGGGATTGGAATATGCTGCAACCTTACCCCGCCGGCAGCTATTGCCTGCAAATGACGTCGCTGTATTTCACCGCGCTGGCCAACGGCAGCAGCCAGATGTATCGCTCCACGGTATTTGAGCCCTGTGTGACCCGCGCGGGATTCGAAATCAGCGAACGCATCAACGGCCAACGCTGGGGCCATACCCTGCTCAAGTGCCAGGCGAGATAGCTATAAGTTGAAATCCGCGGGACGGGTCGAAGGCAACACCATGCGCCCGCGCCGAAGCCCTGCCCAGCGCCGTAATCACCGCATGCGCCACCGCCTCTGGATGCCCACGATGCGCCAGCATACGGATAGCCGCTTGGCTTCGGGCAAACCGCGACAAACTGTTGCCGCGCTTGGGTGGAGAAATGCGGATCAACAAACCATTGCCCCCTCGGCTAGCCAGCTTTGCGCCTGCTCGATGCACTGCGTATGGTCGTACTCCAGCCGTGCGCAGGACTCCGCGGCACCGCTGTTGTCCACCAACACCAGTAGCTGGCTTCGGCCAGCGGCGCATTCAAACGCACCATGGGCCGCGATACGCCAGGCTTTAATACGTTACGCGTCAACACCAGGGCGCTGTTATTTCCGCCAAAACCGAAGTAATTCAATAGCATGCTTCCCGGAGCCAGGTCGGTAGCAAGAGTGACCGGTGCTACGCAGAACCGATACCAGGGTATCCCACAGAATCAGCAGCGGCGCTAGCGGAATAATGTAGATCAACAACAATCGCGAAATGGAAAACGGACGAATCCAGGGCGTGAGCAGCCAGACCAGAATGGGCGAAAAAAGCAGCGCCAGAAATACCCGTGGACTGCGCCGTAATAACTCCATTACCACTATCGGCTGCTTGGCCGGCACCGCATCGCGCAGAATCGCGCCCGCCGTGGCGGGCGCAAAATGATGAAAGCCGTCGAATAGCGTGCGCATACCCTGCAATTGTGGCGGCACGGCGGTAGCGTCTACCGGGGCAGGGTGAAACTTGATTGCTGCCTGGCCCGGAAAATTGCTTCGACCTTGTTCGCCCGGGTATTTGTCAGTAAGCAGAACAGGCACCTGACGCCGGGCCAGGCTATTGAGCTGCGGACCCAGATGCCACCAGGGCCCGCCGCTGCCCGAGCACAGATCAACAATTCCCACGTGCTTGTCACCATGGCGCAGCGCCTGGGCAATCAAAGGCAGTTGCGGGGAGAACGGTTAGAGTAACTGGGTTAGCGTGCACAAATAGTCCGTGACCCAGGCACGCATCACCGCAGGCAGCCACACCGCTTCATTAAACTCGAATAATTGTCGGCGTTTCATGGCCAGATGCTACCCGCTGGCAGGCTGACCACCTCATGCAAGCTGCGCGAATGTCCGGCCAGATCTTTTTGCACCAGCACTGAAAAAACCAGGCTAACCGGCACACTGCCGTCATTTTTGGCCAGATCATAGTCCGACATGAAATGCGTTCCCGCGGCATCCACATTGCTGGCCGCTAATGTTAACGGCGGCTCGCCGCGCACGCTGCCCGCAGTGAGTTTTATACCTGCATCTTGCGCCTGAATACCATCGAAAATATGTGAATTTATGATGTGTACGCTACCGCCGTTTATTGCCACTCTGGCAATATTTGCGCCTTCAACCACCACGCTGTTGCAATTCGTCAGCTTCAATCGCTGGATGTCGCCGCTAAAGCGCATGCCGTTGCGGTTATCGCAAGTGGCGACGCGCCCCGACCGCGGTTTTTCGGGCTCCAGTCCATAAGCCGGCAAGGAAGCCAGGCGCCCGGTGAGTTCGTCCCGAATGGTGGCGTTGAATTTTTTCGGCACCTGCGCCATGGGCACATGGCCGACGCCGGCAAATACTTTCAGGCGTGCGCCGGGAATGACCGCGGCCAGCAATTGCCCGGTGCGTAGCGGCGCCAGCGGGTCTTGCTCGCCCCATAAAATCAGGGCAGGTACCCCCAAGGTTGCGCAGCGTTGAACTATAGTCGTGCTGCGCCACGGCGTACGCGGAAATTATTTTTGGGTCGCCACCCAGCAGGCGCAAACGCGCCCAGGGCGAGTGCAACAACAATTCAGGCTTGAAGCCATTGGTCTCCAACTGCTGCATTTGCGTGGACAAAAGCCCGTTTATCCAGGCACTGTTCACGGGTAGCATGCCGTCGATCATTGAGGTGCTATGCTCACCCAGAAAGCGCGTGTAGATGTAACGGTGCAACACGCCCGGCGCGTCTACCAGCACCAGCCGTTCGAGTTCGTCTGAATACAAACCGGCATAGGCCAGCGACACCGCCGCGCCGAGCGAATGGCCGATCAGGCTATAGGGTTGTTCCACATACTCGGAAATAGCCCCGTGCACCGCCACCGCCAACTGCTCGGGCGCGTACAGTTGGTTACCCTTGCTGGAGGCGGAAAACCCCGGCATATCCACCGCTACGATATGATAGTCGGGCGCCAGGTCGATAATCAGATTGCGCCAGTCGCGCGCGCCGTTGTCGCCGATACCGTGGATCAGAACAACAGTCGGGGCGTCTTCCGGCCCGGCCTCATACACCACTATATCGCCGCCGAACACGGGGTCGGCTACGCGTACAGCGGTAGTATTTTTCAGCGGCAACCACGCGACCGGAGCAGCCACGGCTGCAGGCATATACATGGCCACGCACAGTAGTCCGAGGCGCCAGAAAATCCTGATCATGGCCGCTATGATACCTGCTCCCAGGGGATTGATGAAAAAGTCCGTCCATGGACTTTTTCATCGACGCAACCAGAAAACGCGGTTTCCTGATTGCTTCATTTTCAAGCACTTACAGTGCTCAAAAATATTGGCACTTCCTTGTACCAAACGAGGACTGCTAAAAACTGCGTTTTCAGCACACCTCTAGGCACAGGTTCGTCTTAATGGACGAAGATGGCCGGGGGCAAGCGCAATAGTTTAAGTAGCATGAAATGCGAACCGGCCGACGGCTCATTGCCTATTGATGCGGCGCTGCAAATAACCAATGCCGAGACGCGCGAATGGGATTCTGTTTGCGGCTTGCTGGTGGTCGGCCTCGGTGCTGCCGGCGCGGCGGCGGCGATTACCGCCAGAGAATCGGGCGTGGATGTGCAGGTGGTTGATCGCTTTGGCATGGGCGGCGCCACCGCCAAAAGTGGCGGCGTAGTGTATGCCGGGGGCGGCACAGCGCATCAGATAAAAGCCAGTTATGACGATACGCCTGAAGCGATGTTTCAATATTTGCGGCAGGAGACCGGCGACGCGGTCAGCGAAGCCACATTGCGCCGCTTTTGCGAGGACAGCCGCGGGCTGATCGAATGGCTGGAATCTCTTGGCGCCTCGTTTGCATCCGAGCCGCCACCGCCCAAAACCTCGTACCCGCCCAACGGTACTTATCTGTATTTTTCCGGTAACGAAACCGTGTTGCCGTTTGCCGATGCGGCCAAACCCGCACCGCGCGGGCATCGCACGGTGGACAAGGGTCTGTCCGGCAAAAAATTGTTCAGCATTTTGCGCGCTAAGGTTGATGCGCTAGGTATTCCCGTTACCGCGCAAGCGGCGGTTCGACGGCTGATCACGCACGCTGAAACGGGCGCGGTGCTGGGCGCCGAAGTCTGGCAGATGCGCCCCGGTTCACCGGCAGCCAAAAAACACGAGCGGCTGATCCGCTGGGCCGATACGATTCATAACGTTGCGCCCAGCATCGCGGATCGTCTGCGCACAAAAGCCAGTGCGCTGGAAATGGCACACGCGCAACCCCGGCAAATTCGGGCCAGCCGCGGTGTTCTGCTCGCCAGTGGTGGGTTTATTTTTAACCGCGAAATGGTTGCCGAACACGCGTCGAATTTCCTGGGCAATATGCGCATCGGTACTACCGGATGCGATGGCAGCGGCATTCGCCTGGGGCAGTCCGTGGGCGGTGACGTTGCGCGGCTGCACAAGATTTCGGCCTGGCGATTTATCAATCCACCACAATCCTGGGTCAAGGGCATAGTTGTAAACGTGCGCGGTGAGCGATTTTGCAACGAATCCGCGTACGGGGCGCGCCTGGGCGTGGCGATGGGTGAAAGCGACGACGGCCGCGCCTGGCTGATTATCGATTCCAGATTGCGGCGCGACGCGTTACGCGAGTGCCTGCGCGGCAGGCTCTGGAGTTTTCAGAAATACCCGGCGATTTTGCTGATGCTGTTCGCGCCGCGCGCCAAATCCTTTGCCGCGTTGGCCAAGCGACTGGGCATTCCGGCGGAACCCTTTTGCGCCACCGCCAATCGCTATAACCATGCCGCCGCTAGCAACGGCCTGGACGCTTTCGACAAAACCCCGCCCGCCATGCAGGCACTGACCCGGGCACCATTTCAGGCTATAGACGTTTCCGCCAGCAACCCGCTGTTCCCCTGCCCGGCCATCACCCTGGGCGGCTTGCGAGTAAACGAAAACACCGGCGCGGTTGTGGATAGCGACGGCCAAACTATCCCCGGGCTCTATGCCGCCGGGCGTGCGGCGGTGGGCATTGCATCCAACAACTATGTCAGCGGTTTATCGCTGGCCGATTGTTTGTGGTCGGGACGCCGTGCCGGGGCATCGGTTGCCGTAGCAAGCGAATCCGCGCAAGCGCACACCACTGCCGCTTAAACAAGAAGGAAGAAGATGGGCAGAGTTCAGGACGAGGTTGCCATTATCACCGGCGCTGCCAGCGGCCTGGGCGCAGAAGACGCGCGCCTGCTCGCGGCCGAAGGCGCAAAGGTGGTACTCACCGATATCAACGAGCAGGCGGGCCAAGCCGTTGCCGAGGAGATTGGTGACGCGGCTTTATTTCTGCGCCACGACATCGCCAGTGAAGACGACTGGAAAAACGTCATTACCGAAACCGGAAAACGCTTTGGTGGAGTCGACATACTCGTCAATAACGCCGGTATCCTGCTGGCCGCCAGCATCGCGGAAACCGAACTGGAGGTGTGGCAAAAAATCATGCGGGTAAACGCCGATGGCTACTTTCTGGGCTGTAAATACGGTTTGGAGGCGATGCGAAAAAGGCCTAATGGTTCGATTGTGAACATGTCGTCACTGTCTGCCATCGTCGGCATGTCTGCGTTTTGCGCCTATAGCGCATCCAAGGGCGCGGTGACCGCGCTTACCCGCAACATCGCGGCCTATTGTAAAAACAATCAGTTAAAAATTCGCTGCAATGCCATCCATCCGGACGGCATCCGCACGCCGATGATTATGGGACTGATGCAAAACGAACAGCCCGGCACCATGCCGGAAGTCAAAGACCCGAATCAGGCCATGACACGCATGGCCGAGCCGCGTGACATTGCGAATATGGTGCTGTACCTGGCGTCTGAAGAATCGCGTTTTGTGAATGGCGCGGAACTACGCATTGATAACGGCTGGACCGTATGGGCGGACCGGTAATGGCAAACATCACCGCAAACACCGTACCCAAAGCGTTCGCCGACGCGGTAAAACAGCACGCCGACCGGCCCGCGCTGATCGACGAAAACGGCGACAGCCTGAACTACACCGAAGTCGACCGCCTGCGAATCGAGGCCGGACGTGCGTTAATCGCGCTCGGTGTTCAAGCAGGTGATCGCGTCGCCGTATGGGCGCAGAACTGTGTGGAATGGGCCATTATCGGGCTGGCAATTCACAGCGTTGGCGCCGTGCTGGTGCCGATCAATACCCGCATGCGCGGCCCGGAAGCCGAGTACGCGCTAAGCAAAAGTGCTGCGAAACTGCTGTTCTGTGCGGGCAAGTTTCTGGATCAGCATTACCCCACGATGCTGGGCAAACACTGCCCGCCCAGTGTCGAAAAAGTCATCGTACTGCGCGACGCGCAGGCGGACGACTTCAGTTGGCAGGATTTTCTTCGCCTGGCCGATTCCGTACCAACGGCAACCGTGCTCGAACGCGCCTCCGCCGTAACGCCTGATAACCGCTTGGACATCATGTTCACCTCCGGCACCACCGGCGCGCCCAAGGGCGTTGTCACCACACACGGCCAGAACCTGCGGGTGATTGAACAGTGGTGCGAGCGTATGGCAATCACGCCCGAGGATCGCTATTTGATTGTCAATCCTTTCTTCCACGCCTTCGGCTACAAAGTCGGCTGGCTCGGCGGTTTGCTGCGCGGTTGCGCGGTGTTGCCGCACGCGGTGTTTGACGCGGAGGCCGTGATGCAGCGAATCGCGCAAGACAAGATTTCGGTGCTACCCGGCCCACCGACGCTGTTTATCAGCCTGATGAACAAGCCCTCTGATGCGAAATACGATGTCTCCACCCTGCGCGCCACTATTACCGGCGCCGCCGCGGTGGCGCCGTCGCTGATCGAACGCATCCGCGCTGAATTAGGCTTCAATATCGTCCTTACCGGCTACGGTCTGACGGAAACCTGCGGCATCGTCGCCCTGTGCCACCCGGACGACGACGCAGAAACGATAGTAAATACCTGCGGCCAGCCAATTCCCGATATCGAAGTGCGTATCGTCGATCCCGACAACCAGCCGCTGGCCACCGGCGAAGCCGGCGAAATTGTCGTGCGCGGTTATAACGTAATGGCCGGTTATCTTGATGATGCGGATGAAACCGCAAAGGCCATCGACCCGGACGGCTGGCTGCACACCGGCGATATTGGTTTTCTGAATGAACAGGGCTATCTGAAAATCACCGACCGCCTGAAAGACATGTACATCGCCGGCGGCTTCAACTGTTATCCGGCCGAAATCGAATCCATGATGGCCGCGCATCCGGCAATTGCGCAGGTCGCTGTTGTCGGCGTAGCGCACGAACGGCTGGGAGAAGTTGGCAAGGCGTTTGTCGTACCGCGTCAAGGCGAAATAATTGATGAGGCGGAAATCATCGCCTGGTGCCGCGAGCAAATGGCCAATTACAAAGTCCCACGCTACGTGCAAAGCATCGATGCCTTGCCGGTGAATCCTTCAGGCAAGGTCATGAAATTCAAACTGCGTGGCTGAGTATGCCCGGAGAAAAGAAACTCGCTGGAACCATTGCGCTTGTTACTGGCGCTTCTCGCGGTGCCGGCAAAGGCATTGCTCTGGCTCTGGGTGCACAAGGCGCCACGGTTTACATCACCGGTCGCAGCAAGCATGAAGGCGATGCCCATTTGCCCGGCACGATTTACGCCACCGCCGACGCGGTTACCGATGCCGGCGGTAAGGGAATTGCCGTGGATTGCGACCATGCCGACGATGCCCAAGTTGCGGCGGCGTTTGCGCAGATCAAACGCGAGCAGGAGCATCTGGATATCCTGATCAACAACGCCACGTTTCTGCACGACGAACTCACGCATAAAGGCCCATTCTGGGAGAAGTCGCTGAACCTGGTGGATATCCTGGATGTCGGCCTGCGTTCCGCCTATGTCGCCAGTTGGCACGCCGCTAAACTAATGACCGCAAAACGCCGCGGCCTCATCGCTTTCACCTCATCTTTTGGTGCCCGCTGCTACATGCACGGCCCGTCTTATGGCGCCCAGAAAGCGGGGGTGGACAAATTCGCCCAGGACATGGCGGTCGACCTGCGCCCCGACGACATTGCGGCAGTGTCAATCTGGATGGGTATGCTCAAAACCGAGCGCACCCACGCAGTCATGACGCGCGAACCGGAAAAATACCAGGGCTTCTGGGAAATTGCGGAAACGCCGGAATTTACCGGCAAGCTAATCGCAGCGGTTTATTGCGCGCCAGACCGGATGGAAAAATCTGGCCAGGTCGTTATCGGCGCGGAGCTCGCTGCCGAATATGGCATTACGGAGAACGATGGCACGCAACCCCCCTCACATCGGGAGATGCTGGGCGCACCCGTGCAGGCATATCCAGCTATTGTCGGTATCCAGCAGGTGCATGAGCACTAATCCGTTACGACCTGCACGGATGATCACGCCGAATTCGGTTTAACTATCAATGCGTGGCGCGTCCTGGCCCAATCCGTCGCGGATATCCTCAGCCAAGGGAGAGTCAGACCAGGCTCCCGCCATATCCCGCACTGGCCGCGTAGACCGCCAAATACAAAAACAGCAGAAAGACCTGCACGACCAGGCGAATAGTTAATAACGGCTCAGGCATGTCGGAAAATAATTCCGGGTGCAGCCATATGTAAATATTCGCCGGGGAAACCGCTAGGGTTAATGCAAACAATCCGTAACCTGCCCATTGACGAGCCACCGCAAATAACAATCCGAGCGCACCAAGCAGTTCAAACACGCCGCTGATATACACCATCGCTCGCGGATAAGGCACATAAGGCGGCACAATGGATGCGAAAAAATAGGTGGCAAAAAAATGCCCCATGCCGCCGCCCGCGAACCACAGGAACACGAATATCAGGGCGGCGGGTTTGAGTTTGTTGATGATTTTCTCCCAGCCTTAACCCATGGTCGCTTTCACGAAACCTTCGATACGAGTGTACGTAGCCTCGTCGGACCAGCAATCCTGTATGCGTTTACCGTAAATCTTGCGCCGCATTGCAATGCGTTCGACTGCCTCGTGACGAAGCATTTGCTTGGTAATAGCAAAAGTTTCAGCTGGAATCGCGGCCAGTTGCCTGGCTTTTTGCATGGCGTTTTCCATTAACGCGTCCGCGTCCACGACTTCATCCACCAAACCCAGGGTCTGTGCCTGTTCCGGCGTATAGGTGTTGGCGGTGTAGACCACGTTTTGCAAATGCTCACTTGGCAGCACAAAGGCCAGCAGTTCGAGTGCGGATACGGGGAACGGCACGCCGACTTTCATTTCGGGAATGCCGATGCGGCCCTTGCCGTTGGCCATCATGCGATAGTCGCCAGCCAGCGCAACTATGCAGCCGCCCGCGATGGCGTGGCCGTTGATTGCAGTGATAAGGGGTTTCGGGAAAACCAGCAATTTTTCCAGCACTTCGTCCAGCAGCGGCACGAATTCCCTGGCGTAGGCTTCGCGGCCCGAAAGAATACGCTTTAGATCTACACCGCCGGAGAAGATGCCGCCGCTGCCGGTCAGGACTACGGCGCGTGCGGAAGCGGCATCTTCCAGCGCTTGAGACATTGCCTGCAATAGCTCAAGGTCCAGCGCGCTCGCCCGCCCGTGCGCCAGGCGCAATGTGAGTATGTCATCGCTCAGGTCTTTTTCTATCATCGGCCCTCTCCTGTTGGATGGCAGTAACTTAATGGTTTTGCTATCTCTCGCCCTAGTCCTAATAGCTGAATCGCAAGCCCGTGTGTTTTGTGTAGCATCTTGAAATACCACCGGTGTCTAATGCTAACCGGAACCACATAACACTGCTTTTGCAAGGACGTAACGTGAGTACAACCTCCGAATCCATGGCAACCAAAACAATCCCGCATGTAAAGGAATGGCCGCTGCTCGGGAGTATCCCCGGCATGCTGCGTGGGCCGTCGGAATTCTTTCTTAAATGCTACCGCGAATATGGCTCGGTGTTTGAGATAACGGTGATGGGCAATAACTACAAGGTGCTGGCCGGCGCCGAGGCCGCGAATTTCATGGGCTCGCGTGAGGGCCGGGAATGCCTGCGCTCGAAAGAATTCTGGACAGGACTGGTCAAGGAATTCAACGCCCATAGTTCACTTCCGGGCGCCGACGGTGAAGAACATTCAGAACTTCGCAAAGTGCTTAAACGCGGCTATTCGCGCGAGTCGATCAAGGGCCGCTATGACGAGCTGATCGAGATTACCGACCAGGCCATTGAGCGCGACTGGCCCAACGGCGAATGGGCCTACGTGGTGCCGGCCTTCCAGATGATGGTGACCGACCAGCTCGGCATCATGATTACCGGCTCCGCACCGCTGGAATATGTGGAAGACATCCGCATCACTATTCTCTACATCCTGAATTGCCTGGTCACGCGCCAGCGTCCCAAATTCCTGATGTTGAATCCGCGCTACAAGAAAGCCAAGCAGCGGGTGTTTGAGCTCGGCGACCAGATGCGCGCGGATTACGAGAAAGGCAACCGTCAAACTGAAAATCGCACGCTGGTCGATGACGTAATGGAAGCCTACCGCGATAATCCGCAACTCATGCCGGAGAAAAACCTGCGCCTGCAGTTGATCGCGCCATATGTCGCGGGCCTGGATACCGTCGCCAACACCACCGGCGCCTGCGTTTATACATTGCTCAGGCACCCGGAAGCGCTGGCCCGCGTGCAACAGGAAATCGACGACTTCTTTGATAGCGGCGAACCGCTCGAAGAAGCAGGCCTGCTGCGCAAGCTGCCCTTGCTTAACGGCGCGATTATGGAAACCCAGCGGCTGTACTCCATTGCGCCCGCACAAATGCGCACCGCCAATAAAGACTTCGTGTTCGACGGTTACCAGATAAATGAAGGCGACATGCTATACATGGCGCATGGCGTGTGTCATTTCATGGAGGAGTATTTTCCGGACCCATATAAATTCGATATAGACCGCTACGCCAAACCGCGCGAGGAGCACAAGCAATCGGGCGTGTATTCGCCTTACGGCCGTGGCACGCACACCTGCCTGGGTAAGAGTCTGGCCGAGATTCAGCTACTGATTACCATGGCGCGCATCTTCTACAAACTCGACCTGTCGCTACCCTCACCTGACTACGAACTGAAAACCAAAACTGCGCCCACCGTGGGGCCGTCCAATGGCTTCAAGGTCAAGGTCAACGGTTATCGCAGATAGTGCACATTTCACATATTAAACTGACTTTGGCGGGCATTTAATGACTCTCGACGCGCACGGGATTTACAACCTTCTCCTAGGTCGTGTTAACAAATAAGGTTAAACTATTTCCCCAACTCATTGAGGGAGTTGGAAGATGGAACGATTTATACTACAAGATGAACAATGGCTGCGTCTTGCGCCGCTTTTGCCGGGGAAATCGACTGACGCCGGTGTGACGGCATCCGATAACCGGCTGTTTATAGAAGCGGTTTTATGGATTGGCCGGACAGGAGCACCCTGGCGTGATCTGCCCGCTGAGTTGGGTAATTGGCATACCACCTTCACGCGCTTCTCGCGCTGGGCGAAGAA
>JBDNIO010000211.1:0-7261 GCA_041688215.1 Salinisphaeraceae bacterium
TATGCAATCAGTGATAATGAAGCCGCTAAACGTCTACAAAACGCCAGACACTCACTCTTTGAATCTATCTTCGAACGGATGAAAGCCAGCTGACTCTTTTCGCTAACCTTCAGACTCATTTTGGGATTGGAATATGCTCTGAATATGCACGAATTCGTCGATATGCTGCGCGACGTACTCGCACCGGGTCCGCTGAACGCGCGGCTTAAGCATTTGTGGAAGCCACCCGCCTGGCGCCGCGAAGGCCACGAACCGGTACGCACCTAGCGCACCGATCCCAAAATCCAGCCCTCGCCAGAGCGGGGCCCGGCAGCGCCAGCCCGCGGGTGAAAACTACGCCAGTCGCGATGCTTTCTTCATGCCCTTTTTGATTGCATTCTGTAGTGCGCTGGCAATTACGCCGCCAATGAAAGGTATTTTTGAATCGAAGTCGATGGTGTAAGTGACTTGCGTGTTTTCGCCCACCGGTTCAAACACGATTTTGCCGATATGATTCTTGATCGGGCCGCCTTTACTTACCGTGTATTCAATGCGCTTGTGTGGGTCACTGACCAGCACGGTTTCCTCGAAGCCGCCAATAGGTGGGCCGACGCGGCGCACCGAGCCGACGCCGTTAGGGTCGCTTGATTCGGGACTGTCCTTGATGCGGGTCATCGGCGCACCGAGTAACTTGCCGACCCGTTCGTGGTCGGAAAACAGCGCGAATACTTTTTCCGGTGGCGCGGTTACGGTGTCTTGAGCGTGGACGTGATGTTTGGGCATAAGCTTCTCCTGAATGGTTGCGAGAACGCGATTTTACTTGATTACTGTGCCGTTTGCGCTTGACAAATGTTGCAGCGCACACTCATTATCCACGGCTCGAAAAAGAACACTTTCCTTAATTATACGGAGCAAAAAATGGCGCAAAAAGGCAAGACAGAGTTAACAGGCAAGGGCGGCCGCGTTGCGATTGTAGATGCCCTGCGCACCCCCTTTGCCCGCGTCGGCACCTTTTACCGGGACATGGACTCCGTGCAACTGGGCGCCATGGCCGTAGCGGAACTGACCGCGCGCGCCAACCTGAAGGCCGATGATATCGACCAGATTATTTACGGCCAGACCATCATGACCCACGGCACGCAGTTCATCGGCCGCGAGGTCGCGCTGGCCTGCGGCATGCCCAACGT
This sequence comes from Salinisphaeraceae bacterium, assembly GCA_041688215.1. Taxonomy (GTDB): domain Bacteria; phylum Pseudomonadota; class Gammaproteobacteria; order Nevskiales; family Salinisphaeraceae; genus JBDNIO01. Next base: position 1,167 of record JBDNIO010000211.1, read on the forward strand.
AGATGCCTACTCTGTAACGCGCGCCTGTGCCACCAGTTTCCAGAGCGCAGCGAATGCGGCAGAGGCCATCCTGCTGGGCCAGGCCGACGTAATCATCGCCGGCGGTGTGGATTCCACCTCCAGCGTGCAGGTGCCGCTGTCGCGTAAATTGAGTTCCACCCTGCGCGACGCCAGTTTCGCCAAATCTCTAACCGACCAGGTAAAAATTCTCTCGCGTCTGCGTCCCAAAGACTTGATCCCAGAAGCTCCGGCCATCACCGAATACTCCACCGGTAAGCTCATGGGCGAATCCGCGGAAGCCATGGCCAAAGCCTGGAACGTATCACGCGCCGAGCAGGACGACATCGCCCACGCCTCGCACAGCAACGCCGCCAAGGCCTGGGAACAAGGCTACTGGGAAGATTTCGTGATGACCGCCTTCATCCCGGACAGCAAGGGCCAGGTCAATCCGTTGCGTGACGACAACCTGGTGCGCAAGAATTCCGAGCGTGCCGGCTACGACAAACTCAAGCCCGTGTTCGACAAAAAACTCGGCACCGTCACCGCCGCCAATTCCAGCCCGCTAACCGATGGCGCCGCCGCCATGGTGTTAATGAGCGAAGAAAAAGCCAAGGCCATGGGCTACGAGCCGCTGGGCTATATCAAGGGCTATGCATTTGCTGCCAAAACCCCGGAAGAAGACTTGCTAATGGGTCCGGTGCTCGCAGCCCCGATTGCCCTGGAGCGCGCCGGCGTTAGCCTCGCGGATATGGACCTGGTGGACATGCATGAAGCCTTCGCCGTCCAGATCGCCTGCAATCTGCGCGGTCTGGCGTCGAAAGATTACATTGAAAAATGGACTGGCCGCAGTAAAGCCGTGGGCGAAGTCGACCCCGCCAAGCTCAATGTAAACGGTGGCTCCATCGCCTACGGCCATCCCTTCGGCGCCACCGGCGCCCGCGTCATCGGCCAGACCGCGTTTGAACTCAAACGTCGTGGTGGCGGACTCGCTTTGATGACCGCCTGCGCCGCGGGTGGCATCGGCGCTGCAATGGTTATCGAGTCGTAATCCCAAGAATTTGAACCGCAGAGGACGCAGAGGGCGCAGAGAAGTAGTTAACAATACTTCTTTTTTCCTCTGCGATCTCTGCGCCCTCTGCGGTAAACACTTTTTTTATTTATCCCCTCAGGTTGACCTATGGCCCCCAAAAAATCCGCATTTAAACTGGAAATTCGTGACGACGATATCGGTATCGTCCACATCAACGTACCCGGCGAAGCGCATAACGTGCTCAAGGCCGAGTTCGCGGACGATTTCAGCGCGTTATTCGAACAGATACGCGGCAAAGGGCGTCTAAAAGCGATTGTCATGATCTCGGCCAAACCCGGCTCCTTTATGGCCGGTGCGGATATCAAGATGTTCGAGCAAGCAAAAAGCGCCAAGGACGTAGAGGCGCTTTCCAGACAATGCCAGACCGCTTTCGCACAAATCGAAAACCTGCCGATTCCGGTGGTCGCCGCCATAGATGGCGCCTGCCTGGGCGGTGGCCTGGAGTTGGCGCTGGCTTGTCGCGCACGTATTGCCGCGGGCTCACCGAAAACCAAGCTCGGTTTGCCTGAGTCGCAGCTTGGCCTGCTGCCTGCCGGTGGCGGTACGCAGCGCCTGCCACGTTTAATCGGGATTGCGGACGCGCTGGACATGATGCTTACCGGCAAGCAGTTGACGCTGGCGCGCGCTAAAAAATCGGGTATTGTTGACAAAGTGGTGGCCTCCGAAGCGTTGCTCGACGCCGCCATTGCTCACGCCAGTACGCTGGCGGCAGGCAAGCAAAAGGAACCGGGCCTGTTTGCCGGCGGGCTTTCCGGACTACAGGAGAGTGCTACCGAGTTCTTGCTGGAAGATAACCCGGCAGGACGCAAGTTGCTGTTTAGCCAGGCGCGCAAGCAACTGCTGAAACAAACCAAGGGCAATTACCCGGCGCAGGAACGCATTATCGATGTGCTCGAAATCGGCGCATCGAAAGGGCTGAAAGCGGGCTACGCGGCCGAGGCCAAATACTTCGGCGAACTGGCGATGACAGACGAGCATAAAGCCCTGCGCAGCATTTACTGGGCCACCGAAAAGCTCAAGAAAGAAACCTTTGTCGCCAAGGGCGTTGAGCCGCGCGCAGTTAATCGTGTCGGTGTGCTTGGCGCCGGATTAATGGGCGCGGGTATTGCCACAGTTACGGTTAGCAAGGCTGGGTTGGATGTCAGACTGAAAGACAAGGACAACGATGGCCTGGCCTCCGGCCTTTCGCACATCAGAAGTTTTTACGACAAGCGCGTGCAGCGCAAACAAATGACGCGTTTCGAGGCCGAACGTGATCTGCGCGAAGTGACGGGCACGGTGGATTACAAGGGTTTCAAGTCCTGTGATCTGGTGATTGAAGCGGTATTTGAAGACCTGGACCTGAAGCAGACCATGCTGAATGATATCGAGGCGCTGGGTAATGACGACATCATTTTTGCCTCCAACACGTCATCCATTCCGATATCCGATATAGCCAAAGCTGCGAAACGCCCGGAAAACGTCATCGGCCTGCACTATTTCTCGCCGGTCGAGAAAATGCCGCTGCTGGAGATTATTGTCACGGATGACACCGCGCCGGAAGTCATCGCCGCCAGCGCTAAATTCGGCAAGGCCCAGGGTAAAACCGTAATCGTGGTTAAGGACGGCCCCGGCTTTTACACCACCCGCGTGCTAGCACCGTTCCTGAACGAAGCCACGCGCATTCTTGCCGAGGGCGTGAAGATTGAAGACGTGGACAAGGCGCTGACTGACTACGGTTTTCCTGTGGGCCCGATCACCCTGCTGGACGAAGTCGGTATCGACGTCGGCACCAAGGTTGGCCCCATTCTGGAAGCGGCTTTCGGCGAGCGGATGGCGGTGCCCAAGGAATCGAAAAAGATGATTGACGCCGGGTTTTTCGGGCGCAAGTCCGGCAATGGATTTTACGACTATAAAGCCAAAAAGAAGGCCGGTAAACGCCCGGTGAACGAAGAGGTTTACGCGCTGATGGGCGTAACTGAGCACAAGGAAATGCCCGCTACGGAAATTGCTGAACGTTGCACCTTCATGTTCATCAACGAAGCCGCGCATTGCATGGCCGATGGCATCTTGCAAGATGCCACGCAGGGTGATATCGGCGCCATTTTCGGGTTAGGATTTCCGCCGTTCACCGGTGGCCCGTTCCGGTTTATGGACAAGCTGGGCGTAGAAGCCGTGGTATCCAAACTGGGAGACTTCCAGAAGAAATATGGCGATCGCTTCGAACCCGTCCCGATGCTGAAAACCATGGCCAAGGCGCGGGCCAAGTCCCAAAAACAGTTTTATTCTTGATAGGGGTCTAGCAACGACTCAGGCCACTTCGTCATTCCGGGCTCGCGTAGCCCGAGCTTCGCGAACCGAACGAAAGTGAACCCGGAATCCATTGCCTAAAATAGACTAGATTCCGGATAAATGCTGTGCATTTTCCGGAATGACGAAGTCACCTGAGTGGATGTGAAATCACGAAAATTGTTAGAGAGTCACCGGAAATAGATTATGACCAATCCACTTCTGAAAGGCGTACGCATACTCGACCTGACCCGGCTGCTGCCGGGTCCGTTCTGTACGCAGTATCTGGCGCAACTGGGGGCCGAAGTCATCAAGATCGAAGAGCCGGACGGCGGCGACTATGCGCGCGGCATGCTGCCCGAGCTGTTTGCGGTGGTAAACCGCGGCAAGCGTTCCATTACGCTGGATTTGCGTCTTGAAAAAGACCAGGAAAAGTTCAAACAACTGGTCGAAACCGCGGATATGGTGGTGGAGTCCTTCCGCCCGGGCGTGATGGACAAGCTGGGCTGTGGTTATGAAACGCTGAAAGCGATGAATCCCAAACTGGTTTATGCCGCACTCACGGGCTATGGCCAGGATGGCCCCTATCGCGACGCGGCTGGGCATGACCTGAATTACCTCGCCTACGCCGGTGTGCTCGACCAGATCGGGCGCGCGGGCCAGCCGCCGTCTATCTCCAACCTGCAGATCGCAGACCTGGCTGGCGGCGCGCTAACCGCAGCGGTCGGTATGCTCGCCGCGCTGCACGGCGCCCAGGCCAGTGGCGAAGGTACGTTTGTGGATTCGTCCATGCTCGATGGTTCGCTCGCCCTGCAACCGATTGCGCTGGCGGGCTTGCGTAACCACGGTGAAACCCAGCCGCGCGGCAAGGATATGCTAACCGGCGCCTTGCCCAATTATCAGGTTTATAAATGCCTGGACGGCAAATATCTGGCCGTGGGTTCACTGGAGCCAAAGTTTTTCACAAACTTGCTGGGGGGCTGGGTGAACTTGTACCGCTACCCGCAGCCCTGCGTAAATTGGGCGCGAAGAAAAAGTCGTCGAAACCCAGGACCGGCAAGGCACCCGCCAAAGCCAGCTCAAAAAGCGGTCTGACAAAACGTATACAGGCAATCGCAGAAAACCCGGCCTCTGCGCGGCGCTGGCTGGCACCGGCGCGCTGGGCCCTGGCGGGGGTATTTCGGCTACGGGCACGCGATGAATGGATGCGCCTGCTGGCAGATGCGGACGCCTGCCTGGCTCCGGTGCTGACGCTGGAAGAAGCCATGCAGAATGAGCAGGTAGTATCCCGCGGCCTGATAGAGCAAACCCGCGGTAAACCCGCATTCGCCTGCCCGGTGCGTTTCAACGGCGAAGCACGTGCGCCGTTGCCAGAAAGCCCGGAACTGGGCGCGGACAATGCTGCGTTACTGGGCTAGTGTACTGAGCCCAACAACGCTGCATTATTTCGGCACCTTTTACCGCTGTGCGCTACACTCGGGCGGCGCCTCGCCATAGTTACGACTATGACTCGTTGCAGCGGCCGAGCATCGCGAGCTAAGCGCAGCGCACTTGCAAAAAATTCACTCGAAATAACTTTTGCGAACTTCAGACTCAGTACACTTGCTCAAGCGGCCTCGTGCACATAATCCTTACGGTTTAACCGGCTCATATGCTGTTTGAACTGGGTCGCAAAACCGGGGTACATCTTGGCGTTATAGCCATCCTCGGTTAAATACCAGCTGCTGCAGCCTGAATTCCAGTTGGTCCGGGCCAGGCGTTTCTGAATCTGGCGGTTGTACTTTGCGGTGTTTGCCTGCACCTGCGGCTTTACATCCAGCATCTTCAGGTTGCTGTCCAGCAAGGTGCGGATGCCCTGGACGATATAGTTGATCTGCGCCTCCATATACACCAGCGCCGAGTTGTGGCCGGGGCCGGAGTTGGGGCCGAAGGTGATGAACAGATTGGGGTAGCCGGACACGCTGACACTTTTGTAGGCTTGCGCGCCGCCTGCCCATTCGCTGTTCAGGTTGCGTGCCTGCAGACCGGTCACGTCAAACGGTGTGCCTTCCCTGGACACGTCGAAGCCGGTGGCGAATATGATGCAATCGGCCTGGTGCTCCAGGCCCTCCGCGGTGCGGATGCCTATTTCGGACAGGCGATCAATCGGCCAGGCAATGAGCTGGCAGTTGTCTTTTTGCAGGGCGGGGTAGAAATCACTGGACATGAGCACACGCTTGCAGCCGATGCGGTAATCCGGGGTCAATTGGCGGCGCAGCCAGGCGTCCTTAACTTGGGTTTTAAGATGCGTTCTGGCGACGGTTTCGGCCACGCGAGTCAACGGCGTATTCCAGATTAAAGCGCATGCCATGGATTCGTGCGTCCAATACAGGGCCTGGCGCACCGCGCTCTGGGTGGCGGGCAGTTTCGCGAACAGCTTCTTGTTCCATTCGGGGGTGCGCAGATCGGGGCGCGGCAGAACCCAGCCCGGCGTGCGCTGAAAAACTTTCACGAATTCAGCCTGTTTCACCAGTTCCGGAATTATCTGTACACCGCTCGCGCCGGTGCCGATGACGGCGACGCGCTTGCCGGCAAAGTCATAATCATGGTCCCAGCGTGCACTGTGAATCTTGTGGCCCTGGTAATCCTCGATGCCGGTAATGTTGGGCAGGCTGGAATGGCGCTAACTTAAGCCCTTATAGAGGCGATAAAGCGGCTGCTAAAAAGTGCTGAAAATGGGATAATTCGGGATGAAAAA
>JBDNIO010000212.1:0-4702 GCA_041688215.1 Salinisphaeraceae bacterium
CCCGAAGGGACGCGGCCCATTTTCCCGCAATCCTGCGTTGTCGTCGGCTTGTGTAGACTGGCTACACTGCGCCACCGACGCCTTGTCTTGCGAAAAAATGGTCTGCGGCGCGACGATCTCATTAGTGTTAACAGGCCCTAGCTAAAATGCAGGCTTCGGAGAGCTACAGCAGCGTCACCCGCCTGCCACCACTCATCGAATTGTTTGTGCTTTACGCGTGCCAGGGCGGGGTTATCGGGGTGAAAGCGGGCCTCTAAGCTATCCGGCGTGGGTCGTTCCAGCACCTGGCTCTGATCGATAATCAGCCAATCTGATTGAATCTGGCGCTGACGTTCGCCTAAAACGCGAAAATCCACAAAACTCCTCAATGACCGGCCTAAATCCACAACGCGGTGACCGCGGGCCGCGATGGCGTCATTCCGTAATAGAATCCGCAGACGCGAATGTTGCGAGATGAGAATGAAATTCTTTAACGCATCGGCGATGTCGTGGCGGTTGTACAGGCCCGGGTCGAGGTTATAACTCAGCAGGCAGATTTCCCGCCGGGCCTGCGCGATCATCGCTAACAGGCATTGCAGGTAATTTGCGCCACCGGTGATCACATGGCCAGAATCGCCATCATGCCCGGCTTTATTTATGGCCTTAGAGTTGTCTGGCTTGTTCGCCTGCATTGCCGGTATAAGTCTGCGGGGTCAGCGCAAGCAGGCGTTGCTTGTCGTTTGCGGGGATGTCGAGGCCTTCAATAAAGCTGCGCATGGCTTTTGCATCGACGTCCTTGCCGCGCGTCAAATCCTTGAGCTGTTCATAGGCGCCGGAAATGCCGCGCACGCGCATGACCGTTTGCACGGCTTCGCCCAGCACGATCCAGCTTGCTGCAAGATCGGCATCAAGCTTGCCGGTGTTGGCTTCCAGCTTGCCGATGCCGCGCATGACGGACTGATAGGCGACTGCGCCGTGCGCCAGGCCGACCCCGAGGTTACGCAAAACCGTGGAATCGGAAAGATCACGCTGCCAGCGGGACACGGGCAGTTTGCTGGCCAGGTGGTCCATGATCGCGTTGGCCAGCCCCAGATTGCCCTCGGCGTTCTCGAAATCTATGGGATTCACCTTGTGCGGCATGGTGGACGAACCCACTTCCGTGGCCACCGCGCGCTGCTTGAAATAGCCCACCGAGATGTAACCCCAAATATCCCGGCAGAAATCCAGAATAATGGTGTTGTAGCGCATCACCGCATGAAAGTATTCGGCAATGTAATCGTGCGGTTCGATCTGGGTGGTGGCAGGGCACATTTGCAGGCCCAGGGATTCGATGAATTGCTGGCTGATTGCAGGCCAGTCCGCGTCGGGATAAGCGGCCAGGTGGGCATTGTAATTACCCACCGCGCCATTCATCTTGCCCAGAATTTCGATCTCTGCCAGCGACTGACGCTGACGTTTCAGGCGGTGCACGAAAACGGCCATTTCCTTGCCCAGCGTAGTCGGTGAAGCGGGTTGGCCATGGGTGCGCGCCAGCATCGGCACGTCGGCATAGCGCGTCGCCAGCTCGGTGATTGCATTAATGATCTGATCAAACGCCGGCAATAAATTGCGCTCGCGGGCGTCGTGCAACATCTGGGCGTAAGCCAGATTATTAATATCTTCAGACGTGCACGCGAAGTGAATAAACTCAAATATATCAGCTATTTCTTCGTTCTTTTTAATCTTTTCTTTAAGATAATATTCAACCGCTTTCACGTCGTGATTGGTGGTGTCTTCAATCGCTTTTACTCGCTGGCCTTCACGCATGCTGAAGTTGGTGATTATTTCCTCCAGCGTGGCCCTGGCTTCGTCGGAAAGTTTGGGCACTTCGGGCATGGCGGGGTTGGCGGCCAGCGCCTGCAACCAGCGCACCTCCACGATCAGGCGATAGCGAATCAGGCCGAATTCGCTGCAGATTTCACGTAAATCCCAGGTTTTATCGGCATAACGGCCGTCAATCGGGGATATGGCAGACAGAGCGGTTAGTTTCATAGGGCAGATATATTTTACGAAAAAGCGTATCGAGGAGTGATAGCATTGCGCATCATACCGGAAGCGGTCCCTGCTGTGGACCGCGGTTTTTATTGTATTTAGCAACTGCGGCAAGGAGTTTCGAAGATGGCGGACGCGCGCGAATATCGGGTCGAAAAAGACAGCATGGGCGAACTGAAAGTGCCCGCGGATGCCCTGTGGGGCGCACAAACGCAACGTGCGGTAGAGAATTTCCCGATTTCCGACCTGCGCGCACCACGCGCCTTCATACAGGCGCTGGGCCTGATCAAAGCCAGCGCTTCGGTAGTTAACGCTGAACTGGATTTGCTGGAGCAACCGGTTTGCAACGCTATTGTTAAGGCCGCTAAAGCGGTTTCAGATGGCGAACATGATGCACATTTCCCGGTGGACATCTTTCAGACCGGTTCTGGCACATCGACCAACATGAATTGCAATGAAGTCATCGCGCATCTGGCCACTGAAGCGCTAGGCGAGCAGGTGCACCCCAATGACCACGTCAACATGGGCCAGTCCAGTAATGACGTGATTCCCACTGCAATCCATGTTAGCGCAGTATTGCAGGCCGAACAGGAATTAATTCCCGCACTCAAACACTTGCGTGATGAAATTCTAAAAAAAGGCGAATCACTCAAAGACGTCGTCAAGACGGGGCGCACGCATTTAATGGACGCCATGCCCGTGCGTTTTGATCAGGAACTCGGCGGCTGGGCCACGCAAATTGATTCTGGTATTGTGCGCATTGAATCGGCCCTGCCACGTCTGCGGCGGCTGGCTCAGGGCGGCACGGCGGTGGGCACCGGCATTAATGCACACCCGGAATTTGGTGAACGCTTCGCTACAGAACTGGCGAAGCAGACGGGCAGCAGTTTTGAGCCGAGCCCGAATTACTTTGAAAGCCTGTCTTCCCAGGATGCCGCAGTCGAGCTCTCCGGGCAGTTGAAAACTCTTGCCGTGTCCATCATGAAGATTTCCAACGACCTGCGATGGATGAACAGCGGGCCGCTGGCCGGGCTGGTGGAAATATCACTGCCGGCGTTGCAACCGGGCTCATCGATCATGCCGGGCAAGGTCAATCCGGTGATTCCCGAGGCCGCCGCCATGGTCAGTGCCCAGGTTATAGGCAACGACAGCACAATTACTGTGGCCGGTCAGGCGGGTAATTTTCAGCTAAACGTAATGCTGCCGGTCATCGCCTATAACCTGCTGCAAAGCATTAGCCTGCTCGCCAACACCGCGAAAGTTCTGGCTGATGATGCCATTGCAGGATTTACCGTAAATGAAGAGGTTCTGAACCGCGCGCTGGAAAAGAATCCGATTCTGGTAACCGCATTAAACTCCGTGATTGGTTATGAAAAGGGTGCCGCAATAGCCAAAAAAGCTTACAAGGAAGCCCGGCCGGTGAAAGAAATCGCCCTGGAAGAGACCGACCTGGAAGCAAAGGAAATCGATCGTCTATTGAATCCGGCCGACCTTACCCGAGGCGGAATCAAGCAGTAGAGGCAATATGTAATGTCATTTCGCTCGGTAACACTTTTGGGGGCTATTGGCGCGTTCGGCGCATTGGCATTCGCCTACTATCTGCAGTATTTTCAGGGCCTTGAGCCGTGTCCGCTTTGCATTTTTCAACGCATAGCAATTTTTGCCACCGGCCTGGCATTTCTTGTGGCCGCGTTACATGGGCCCCATGGCGCGGCGCGCTGGCTTTACGCACTGATGTCGGCACTGGCGGCTGGCACGGGGGCGGCGATTGCGGGAAGGCATGTCTGGCTGCAATCCTTGCCAGCGGATCAGGTGCCGGCTTGCGGGCCCGGTCTGGATTATCTGCTGGATATCCTGCCCTGGCAGCAGGTGTTGGCTAAAGTGCTGCGCGGAGACGCCAGTTGCGCGAGCATCGACGCCAGTTTTCTTGGGCTGAGCCTGCCTGGCTGGACGCATGTTGCGTTTGCAGGGCTGTTGATATGGGCTTTGCTCAGCCCGGTTATAGCGAGAAAATCACAAACAACTAACGAGTTTTAACAATGGATTATTACCCCACAGCCGATTTATGCGACAAGTACTCCGATGAAGTGCAAATTCTCGAACCCATGGTATTCGGTGATTTTGGCGGCAGGCTGGAATTTTCCGGGCCGATAAGCACGGTTAAATGTTTTGAAGACAACTCGCTGGTACGGGCCGCGCTGGAAAAACCGGGGCAGGGCAGAGTTCTGGTGGTGGACGGTGGCGGTTCGGACCGCTGCGGGCTGATGGGCGACAACGTGGCGCAGCTAATAATCGACAACGACTGGGCCGGCGTGCTGATTTACGGCTGTATCCGGGATTCCGGCGAAATCGCGGAAATGGATGTTGCAGTGAAAGCGCTGGCGACGCATCCGAAAAAATCCAATAAGCAAAACCTCGGGGAGCAGGATGTACCAGTGCGTTTTGGCAGCGTGAACTTTGAGCCGGGACACTGGTTATACGCAGACCTGGACGGGGTAATCGTCAGCGCCCGGGAACTCTCGCTATAGCGCCAGGCAAGGCATGCGGCCTGTGAGCATATTCCAATCCCAAAATGAGTCTGAAGGTTAGCGAAAAGAGTCAGCTGGCTTTCATCCGTTCGAAGATAGATTCAAAGAGTGAGTGTCTGGCGTTTTGTAGACGTTTAGCGGCTTCATTATCACTGATTGCATAC
>JBDNIO010000213.1:0-23292 GCA_041688215.1 Salinisphaeraceae bacterium
GGTAGCGAAGGGCCGAAGGAATCGGAGGGTGTGCCCCTCGGTCCTCTGGACAGGAAGGTCTCAGATGTTTGCAAATGCAAAGCTCGCCAACATGTGTGCTCTGGTAATCCCCGAGCCGTGGTCGGCAGCGAGAAATCTGTCAGGGTGGATCGAGACTTCGCAGGCTCAGGCGTCGCACCGAGTTTACTCAATGCGCGACGACCTCAACGATTCCAACCGCCCGGTGCGGACCCGCTTGCCGGGTGGTGTGGGAGGGGTCGGACAGGTAATCTGTCCGCCCCTATCCCGATTTGGGGGCGTGACGTGAATTCGGAGTTGAAATGAGCGACAGCGAGCAACTACAACAAACCGGTCTGGCCGAAATAGAGGCCGCGTCGGATCTGCGCGCGCTCGACGCCGTGCGCGTGCACTACCTGGGCAAAAAAGGCGCGGTCACGCAATTGCTCAAGGGCCTGGGTGCATTACCGCCGGATGAGCGCCGCGCCGCCGGGCAGGGGATTAACCTTGTAAAAAACAAACTCGCGCAAGCGATCGAGGCGCGTAAAAAGGAATTACAACAGGCAGATTTCGACGCCCGACTGGCCGGCGAAGCCGTTGACGTAACGCTGCCGGGCCGTGTCGAAATGCCCGGCGCCCTGCACCCGATTACCCGCACTATGCGGCGCATCGAAAGTTTGCTGCGTCAGGCCGGCTTTCAAGTGGCTGAAGGGCCGGAAATCGAAGACGATTACCATAACTTTACTGCGCTGAATATTCCGCCGGACCATCCCGCCCGCGCCATGCAGGATACCTTCTATGTAGACGCGGGCGATTTAGTGCTGCGTACCCATACCTCGCCGGTGCAAATCCGCACCATGGAGCAGCAGCCGCCGCCGATCCGCATCATCGCGCCGGGCCGGGTATACCGGCGGGATTCGGACCGTACGCATAGCCCCATGTTTCACCAGATCGAAGGCCTGTATATTGCCGAAGATGTCTGTTTTGCGGACTTGCGCGCGGACCTGCAGGCTTTCCTGAACGCGTTCTTTGAAACTGATCTGGAACTGCGCTTTCGCCCTTCTTACTTTCCGTTTACCGAACCCTCTGCCGAAGTCGATATCGACGGTTTGAGCCTGGGCACCGGCAGCGGCTGGATGGAAGTACTTGGCTGCGGCATGGTGCATCCCAATGTGCTGGAAGCCGTCGGTATCGACGCCGAACGCTACACCGGCTATGCCTTCGGCATGGGCGTGGAGCGCCTGGCCATGCTGCGCTACGGCGTGGATGATCTGCGCCTGTTCTATGAAAACGATCTGCGTTTTCTCCGCCAATTCACATGATAAAGTCAGTATAAAACAATGAAATTAAGTGAAAAATGGCTAAGGGAATGGGTGAATCCGCCGGTCGACACCCAGGCACTGTGCGAACAGTTGACCATGGCGGGTCTGGAGGTGGATTCGGTCAAACCTGCTGCCCCTGACCTGGCGGGTGTTGTCGTCGGCAGAATTGAAACCGTGCAACCGTATCCTGATGCGGATTCACTCAAGCTCTGTAGTGTGAATATTGCTGCCAACGCGCAACTACAAATTGTTTGCGGTGCGCCCAATGCAGAAGCCGGCCTCACAGTTGCTGTTGCGACCACCGGAGCCAAACTACCAAACGGTACGCAAATTAAATCCAGCCAGATACGCGGCGTAGCCTCCGAAGGCATGTTGTGCTCTGCGGCTGAACTGGGGTTATCTGACGACAGCGAAGGCTTGCTGGTACTGAGCCCGCAAGCGCCTGTGGGCAAGTCACTGGATACATACCTGGGCCTGCAGGATACGGTCATAGAAATCGACCTGACGCCCAACCGTGGCGATTGCCTGAGCCTGCGCGGGGTTGCGCGCGAAGTAGCGGTAGCCAACCGCATGCCGGTCGAGCGACCGTTCGCTGAAACGCCTGCCGTCGAAGGCTTGGACGTTGTTTCGGTATCAATTCAGGATGAATCAGCGTGCCCGGTATACGCCGGCCGCGTGATCACCGGAATAGATACCGGCGCACGCAGCCCGGACTGGTTGCGAGAGCGGTTGCGCCGCGGCGGAATTCGTCCCATATCCCCGCTGGTCGACATTACCAACTACGTCATGCTTGAACTAGGCCAGCCCATGCACGCGTTCGACCGCGCTCGCCTGAGTGGACCGATCGCTGTACGTTTCGCCAACGCCAATGAGGCTATCAGCCTGCTGGACGGTGGCGAGGTGAAGCTCGAAACCGACGCGCTGGTTATCGCCGACAACAGCGGCCCCATCGCAATTGCCGGCGTTATGGGCGGGGCAGCCACCGCCATACAGCCGGGCAGCGAGGCAGTGTTTCTGGAAAGCGCCTGTTTCAGCCCGGCGGTTGTTGCGGGAATGGGGCGCCGCTACAAACGTCACACCGATGCCCTGCACCGCTATGAGCGCGGCGTGGATCCGGGTCTGCAGGTCGCTGCCCTAGAGCGGGCTACGGCATTGATTCTGGAAATTACCGGCGGCCAGGCCGGCCCGGTCACGGTGGCTGGCACACCCACGCCAGCGCCAGCCAGCCCCATCCATTTACGCTACGCCCGAATAACCCGATTGCTGGGTAGCCAAATCGACGCTGAAGAGATTGCCGATATCCTGCAGCGACTCGAAATGCAGATCAGCGAAACAGCAGAAGGCTGGCAGGTAACGCCACCCAGCTGTCGTTTCGACATCATGCTGGAAGCCGATTTAATCGAAGAGGTTGCGCGCATCCACGGCTATAACCGTTTGCCCACCCGCGCCCAGCATGTGCCGGCACAAATCGCGCCGCAGTCCGAAGACAAGCTGGAATTGCAGCGTCTGCGGGAAGTCCTGCTGCAACGCGGCTACAACGAGGCGGTTACCTACAGCTTTGTCGAAGCGCAGTTACAGCAGCAACTCAAGCCCGATGCGCCCCCCGTTGACGTGGATAACCCCATTGCCGAGCAATACACGCAGATGCGCACCACGCTGTGGAGCAGTCTGTTGCCGGCATGGTTACACAATACCCGTCGCCAGGAATCGCGCGTACGGCTATTCGAGTTTGGGCTGCGCTTTAAGCGCGATGCGCAGGCGCCCCTGGGTATCGCGCAACGCCTGACCTGTGCTGGTCTGATCAGCGGCAGCGCCCATCCGGAACATTGGCAAGAATCGGGTCGCGAAGTGGATATGTTCGACATCAAAGGCCATGTAGAGGCGTTACTTGCCTCCTGTGTGCGCGTAGAAGAAATAAGATTTACGGTTGGTAGCAATGCCGCACTGCACCCGGGGCGCTGTGCCCAGGTTTTCTCCTCCGATACCTCGATAGGCTGGCTCGGGCAATTGCACCCGAAATTCAAAGAAGTATTTGGCAACAGAGAGTTGCCGTACTTATTTGAACTGGATTGCGAAAAAATATTAACGGCCAGCGTGCCGCGTATAGCCCCGATCCCGGAATTTCCGTGGATACGGCGAGATCTGGCTGTGGTGGTACCGGAGTCAGTCAATGCGGGCGAGTTGCGGGAATGCCTGTGGTCGGGACAATCCCAATACCTTCAGACAGTTAACATTTTTGACGTATTCCGTGGCAAAGACCTTGAACCCGGATTCAAGAGTGTCGCTTTAAGCTTGATTTTCCAAGATAAATCGAGCACGCTTACCGATAAGGGAGTGGATGAGGCTGTAACAGAACTTACGGCCCATCTGGGAGAGCGCTTCGGCGCGAAAATCAGAGGTCAATAGAAAGTGGCACTTACGAAAGCTAATCTCGCGGAAACCTTGTTTGAGCAGCTGGGTTTCAACAAGCGCGAATCCAAGGAATTTGTCGATTATTTCTTCGAAGAAATCAGAACTACGCTGGAAGCAGGCGAGTATGTAAAACTCTCCGGTTTTGGCAACTTTGAATTGCGCGACAAGAATCAGCGGCCCGGCCGCAACCCCAAAACCGGTGAGGAAATTCCTATTTCGGCGCGGCGCGTTGTGACTTTCCGCCCCGGCCAGAAACTGCGCGCCCGGGTAGAAACCAACATTGATGAAAGCAGCTAAAACACTCCCGGAAATACCGGAGAAACGCTACTTCACTATCGGCGAAGTCAGCGAGCTGTGTGCCGTAAAACCACATGTCTTGCGTTACTGGGAGCAGGAGTTCCCACAACTGCGGCCCGCCAAGCGCCGCGGAAACCGGCGTTATTACAAACAGCAGGATGTGCTGGTGGTGCGCGACATCCGCGAGCTGTTATATCAGCAGGGCTTCACCATCAGCGGCGCACGCAGTCAGCTGCGCGAAAAAGGCAAAGCCGTATCCATGGTTCCCGCCGGCAGCGCCGCGGATTCACTGAAAAAAATCCGTATGGAGCTGGAAGATATGGCCAAACAGCTCGGCAGCGATACTAAATAACGCCCATCTGCGAAAAAGGCTTTCCCGCGAGACAGGCTTTCGGTATCATCCCCACCTCTTCGGGGTATAGCGCAGCTTGGTAGCGCGTCTGCATGGGGTGCAGAAGGTCGTAGGTTCGAATCCTGCTACCCCGACCATATAATCAATGACTTAGCGCGTTCATAAATCATTCATGGAGATACTATGGAGAAACCCGCGCTAGTGTAGTGCGTTGGAATTAACGCTACTTAAGCGGCGAGAACCTGTCATTGCGAGCGAAGCGCGGCAATTTAGTGCCGGAGTCGTTGTAAGTTATGCGGCTCGCCACTGGATTGCCGCGTCAGCCCCGTTAGGTTCACTGCGTTCAGCTCGCTTCGCTCGGGCTTCCTCTTAATGAACATAATATCTAAATTGCTGATTTTTAATGAACTTCGTACACGCTCAAAGTCAGGACGGACTGGAAGTTCGCAAAAACGCTTTGCTCTCTGCGTCTTTGCGAGCGCCCGCAGGGCGCGCGGCAATCCAGGGTACAGGCATCATCAAGTGGGTGCCGCAAGTAAGGCTCAGCCTGGATTGCCGCGTCGGCCTGCGGCCTCCTCGCAAAGACGATTTCCACCTTGCTCTGTAGCTGCACACGTTCATTTCGGTTCGGGGCCGACCGGTAGGCGGACTGAGGTGCTCGCAATGACGACTTTTCGCTTTTTCTTGGCTGTATAAGGTCTAAACAGAATGACGCACTCCACTAGTTTTTGCGGATTAAGCCGCATTTAACGTCTTGCCACGGCACTTGCAAAACCCGCGTATGGATCTGGCCGCACGCCTGGCGGAGAGTATACGCGCGCATACGGTAGCGCCACGCGGGTAGCGCGGGTTAAAAATCCAACTGCGACTGGGCAATGCCCAGCGCCTGGGCGATGCGGCTGCGGGTGGTTTTGCGCAGCTTGGCGTCCGGCGCTTCCATTTGCGCATAGGCGGGTTGGCTGATGCCCATACGCTGCGCCACGTCTTGCTGGGCCAGGCCCAGGTGTTCGCGCCAGGCGCGCGCGGGGCTGGCGCCGTCGACGGTGGCGGATACTACCGCGTTGGGGATGGTGGCCTCGGCCTGGCCGGCGGCGGTAAGCAGGCGGTTGAACTGGTCGATGGGCACCACGGCGAAGCGGGCCACGCCGGCCTCGCTGATGGTTTGGTATTCAATAGGTGCGTTCATTGCGTTTTTTAACCTCTTCGATGCGCACGATTTTCAGTGCGCCGGTGAATTCAAAAAAGACCCGGTAGCGGCCAATGCGCAGGCGGTAGCTGTATTGGTGGTTGGTTAAGGCTTTTACGTTCTGGCAATCGGGAAAATCGTGCAGCGCGTTTACACCGTCGCGAACCTGGACCTGCACGGGCCGATCAAGCTTGCGCAGTTGCTTGGCGGCTTTGCGGGTCCATTCAATTTCGCTCATAGGTTGATTATAAGTCAAATATAAGTTATTGGCAATTCCAAGTCAAAATTAAAAAGTCTCATTGCTGTCCACGCAGCCCACCATTTTGTTGACGTTGCCGGTCGCCGATATTCCCAGGCCGCACAGCGACGATGCGGTGTTAAGGTTTTGCCAATTTCCTTGCGTCGGTTTGGGCCGGGCGTGCGCAAGCAAACGATACTGGGCAGCGATAGCTGGGGCCGCTGGATTGGTCGAAAACATGTAGACACCATAAAGCGTTTTAGAAGTGGTAGCCGAGTTGTGATCGGCCCTGCATTCGCCTTACGCAAAGGTCCAGTGGCTGGGTTATTTGACCTTTCCCGCAAGTTTTCAAAAACGCTGGTTCCGGCGTTGCGTAAATACGCTGGGGAACGGTTTGATGTTGAGTTCGCTCTGGACGCTCTGCTGCGCCAGATGGCCGCCGAATTGCCGGCACTAACGGCTTACCAGGATGGCTAGCTAACCCCGGCCATGCAGGTGTTTGCGCTGTAAATCAATTTAAATTTCGCCCAACGGGGTATGAAACCCCGCAGGGCGACCAAAGGGGAGAATCACGATTCTCCCCTTTGGAAACCCCATCGCGCAGATCCCGCGGCAAGCCACGGGGAATTTTTAGGATTAACTGATCCTGAACGTGGATAAACGCCCTTGCAAGTTGTTGTTTTCATTGTCCGGAGATGTATGAACCTGAGACCCTCTGGTATTAGTGATTTGCAATGCATTCAGCGCCACAAAAGCGGGAAACACAGGCGTGAACTCTCACTCTTCTGATTACGACGTAATCATCCTCGGCGGGGGTGCCGCGGGCCTGATGTGTGCGATCAGCGCCGGGCAACGTGGGCGGCGCGTGCTGGTAGTTGAGCACGCGAATCGTATCGGCAAGAAAATCCTTATGTCCGGTGGGGGTCGTTGTAATTTCACTAATCTGAATACTGCGCCGGCCAATTTTATTTCGGCCAATCCGCATTTCTGCAAGTCAGCGCTGGCGCGCTATACGCCATGGGATTTTGTCGCGTTGGTTGATCGTCACGACATTCCCTGGCACGAAAAAGGGCCGGGGCAACTGTTTTGTGATCGTTCCTCGAAAGACATTGTTGCCATGCTGGCCCATGAGTGCAGCCAGGCGCGGGTGGATATCCGCACCGGTTGCGCGGTGGAAACGGTCGAAAAAGCGGATCGATTCACGCTAACAACGTCTGCGGGGTCTTTTCACTGCGATAGTCTTGTAGTGGCTACTGGCGGATTATCCATTCCTCGCATGGGCGCAACGGATTTTGGCCATCGTCTGGCAAGGCAATTTGGCTTGGACGTGTTGCCGCTACGCGCCGGTTTGGTGCCGTTTACGTTGCCGGCTAAAGCGTTGTCGCACTGGGCTGAATTATCCGGCGTATCCCTGGATGTAAATGCGAACTCCGAGAGCAAGGATTTTCGCGAAAATATGCTCTTTACGCATCGGGGACTAAGCGGTCCGGCGATGCTGCAACTGTCTTCCTATTGGCAATATGGTGAGTCGATTAGCGTTGATTTGATGCCGGAGGACGATGCCGCTGGCTGGCTGGATAATCAGCGAAGCGATCGTCCGCGGCAAACCTTGCGCAATGCATTGGCGCACAGCTTCAGCAAGCGTTTCGCCGACCTTTTCTGCGACGGCTGTCTTGCCGGCTTTCTGGACCCAGATACGGTTGTTGCCGAGCTTACCCGAACGCAGATGCAGCAGATTGCTGCGTGCATTCACGATCTGCGCTTTCAACCCAATGGCACGGAAGGCTACCGCACAGCCGAGGTTACCCTGGGCGGGGTTGATACGCAGGCGCTGTCATCGAAAACCATGCAGGCGAATGCGGTGCCGGGGCTATTTCTGATTGGCGAAGTGGTTGACGTAACCGGGCAACTGGGCGGCTATAATTTCCATTGGGCCTGGGCTTCGGGATGGTGTGCAGGGCAGGCGGTTTAACAGCGCCTGCTCAGGCGCTTTTCTGTCCTTTCCACTGCACACGATACAGATCGTGCCGACGGTCGAGCAGGTTCTGCACCGTACCGCTGGCGCGGGCTTCGCGCAGCACATCCAGACGCATATCGCCGATCGCCACCATTTCAACGTTGGGCGTAGTGTCCGCGAGAATGCCCTCACGCGCGAACGGGAAGTCGCAAGGGCTGATGATGGCACTCTGGGCGTAGTGGATGTCCATCGCATGCACGCGCGGCAGGTTACCGGTGTTACCGGCGGTGACCACGTAGATCTGGTTTTCTATGGCTCGGGCGTGCGCGGAATAGCGCACGCGCAGGTGGCCGTTGCGGTCTTCGGTGGAATAGGGCACGAACAGCATATGAATGCCCTGGTCGGCCAGATGGCGGCCGAGTTCCGGGAATTCACTGTCGTAACAGACCAGCACGCCGATGGGTCCGCAATCGGTTTGAATGGCATTCAGACTGTTGCCGCCGCGGATATCCCACCAGCGTTTCTCGCCTGGCGTGGGGTGGATTTTCGGTTGTTGATATTCAGAGCCGTCGCGCAGGTAGATATAGCCGATATTATGTAATTCACTCCCGACGTTG
This sequence comes from Salinisphaeraceae bacterium, assembly GCA_041688215.1. Classification (GTDB taxonomy): domain Bacteria; phylum Pseudomonadota; class Gammaproteobacteria; order Nevskiales; family Salinisphaeraceae; genus JBDNIO01. The sequence goes on from JBDNIO010000213.1 coordinate 8,379, forward strand.
GTCGGGTGGGAGCCGGCGATGATGTTGATGTTGTGCTTGACCGCTAGTTCGCTCATCAGCGTTCTGAAATCCTCGGTGTACACATCGGCCAGGCGCCGAATGGCGTCGTAGTGTTTCAGCGGCTCGTTTACGATGGACAAAAGCTGCACAGTGAAAAGTTCGGGGAAGACTACGAAATCGCAGCGGCAATCGGCCATTTCCCTTACGAAGTAGGTCACGATCTCGCGGAACTCATCAAAGGACTTGATGCTGCGCTGTAAGTACTGGACCGTGGCCACGCGTACGGTGGCCGGCAGTTGCAGGTGTACGTGACTTTCTTCTGACACATTCTCGCGAAATTCCTGCTCCGGGTTGCGCCAGATCAGGTGCGCCGCGTAGTCCATGGACTGCACGTCGCCCGGCATATAGTCGGGTAACACACCCAGCAGTTCGTAGCCGTTATTCAGTTGAAACGTGAGCACGGAATCGCGCATGGCCTTGGTACGTACTTTTTCTACGTAAGCCTCGGCACTGCCGACTTGCTTCATGCGCCGCTTCAGGCCGGGCAGGCGGCCGCCAAAGACGATGCCTTTCAGCCCCAGTTTTATGCACAGGCCCTGGCGTTCGCGGTACAGCCGCTGGCCGATGCGCAGGCTGCGGAATTCCGGGTCCACACAGATTTCGTAACCGTACAGATAGTCGCCGTCCGGATCGTGGGTGGAGCCAAAGCCGTTGCCGGTGATCTCGGCCCAGGTATGCGGCGCCATGACGCGCGACTCCGGCAGGCACAATGTAGCGCAGTAGCCCACGATCTGGCCTTCGAATTCCAAGACCAACTGGCCTGCAGGGAAGTTATTGATCTGGCCGCGCAGCTCGTCCAGCGTATAGGCAATCTGTTTGGGATAGGCCCGGATGGTGAGGGCCTGGATTACCTTGATGTCGTTGATCAGTGCGGTTCGTACAACCAGACGGGAGCGTTCGCGTTTAGGCATAGCGGGAGTCTTCTTGGGTTACGAGACGGGGGAGTTGCGTGATTATTCACCACGCTCAAAAGCGCGCATAGCCTAACGCAGATTCCGGCATAAAACACAACTCAGGTGGCGTTTTTGCATAAAAATAATCTTGATTATGTCCCAAACTCAGCTAGCCCGTCATGCCGGAAAATGCGGAGCATTTATCCGGCATCCATGGACCCCGGATTTCACTGCGTTTAGCTCGCGTTGCTCGGCTGCGCGGCTTCCGGGGTGACGAGGTCAGGGGCTTGACGCCACCCGGCTGAGTTTGAAGCATAATCAGGAAAATAATAGCAAGCATGTACAACAATCGGAGCAAGCATATTCAATACATGCTGTGCCCATGGCCTGATACTCGGATTAAACGCTAAACCCGTAAGGAGCCTTAATGGAAAAGTCTTATATCATGTCCATGGATGCTGGCGGCACCATGACCGATGTGTTTTTTGTGGACCGCGAGGGAAAATTCGTAGTGGGCAAGGCCCAGACTACACCGGATGATGAGTCCGAAGGCTTTGCCTCCTCCTGTATCGACGCCCTGAAGCAATGGGACCAGAAACCCGAGGATATCTTCCCGCAGGTGATTACCGGTATTTATTCCGGGACTTCCATGCTCAATCGCCTGCTCGAACGCAAGGGCCAGAATCTGGGGGTGATCGTAACCGCCGGGCAGGAAGACTATTTCGAGCTCGAGCGCGGCATCCAGACCTATCTGGGCTACTCCTACCAGGATCGACTCAAGGTAGTGACCCATCGCCACAATCAGCCGATTGTGCCGCGCAAGCAGATGATGGGCGTGCGCGGGCGCATCGATGGCTTTGGCGACGAGGCGATTCCGCTATACGAAGACGAAGCGCGGGAAGCGGCCAGAAAGCTCATTGATTTTAAGGTACAGGGCATAGTGGTCAATCTGCTGTATTCCTACGCCAATTCATCACACGAGCAGCGCATTCGCGAAATCGTGCAGGAGGAGATGCAGGCCGCGGGCGTGGATATTCCCATGTATCTGTCCTCCGATCTTTACCCGGTGATGCAGGATTTTGCGCGCTTGAATACGGTAACGGTCGAGGCCTACGCGGCGGAGCCGTCACGCGGCCAGTTCAAGCGCATCTCCGATCGCGTAACCGGCTTTGGCGGCAATACGCAATTACGCGTTATGGCCTCCCACGGCGGCACAATTTCCATCGATGCCAAGGAGCTGGCGCGTACGCTCATCTCTGGGCCCATCGGCGGCATGGTGGGTGCACGCCACATTGCCGAACAGCTGGGCGAAAAGAATATCGTGTGCTCAGACATCGGCGGCACCTCGTTTGACCTGGGCCTGATTACCGACGGCGAATTCACCATGAAAGCCCAGCCGGACATGGCGCGCTTCTTGCTCAAACTGCCGTTGATAGACCTTGACTCGGTAGGTTCGGGCACCGGCTCCTACGCGCGCGTGAACCCGGTGTCGAATCGCATCGAAATCGGCCCCGATTCTGCCGGTTCCCGCGTAGGAATGTGCAACCCGCAAGCCAGCGAAACCACGCCGACACTCTCCGACTGCAACGTCCTGCTGGGCAATCTGAATCCGTATAACTTCCTGGGCGGCGACGTCATTCTAAGCCCGGAAGCCGCCTATAAGGGCGTCAAGGAGCACATTGCGGACCCTCTGGGCCTGGATGTATACGAAGCCGCCGAAGGTGTGCTGGAACTGTTCGAAGACCATTTGCGCAACGAGGTTTTCGCGCGCATCTTCGGCAAGGGCTATTCGCCGGATGACTATACCCTTTACGGCTACGGCGGCGGCGGGCCTTTGCACGTTTGCGGCTATACCAAGGGCCTGAATTTTTCCGATGTCATTGTGCCGGCCTGGGCCGCGGGCTTTTCGGCCTTCGGCTGCGCCTGTGCCGATTTTGAATACCGGCTCGACCGCACCGTAAACGCGGCGTTCCCCTCAGAAGAAATGGACAAGCAGGGCTTTGAAGGCGCATTGGAAAACTACGGCGGCGCAGTCAATAAGGCCTGGGAAAACCTGGAACAGCGTGTTGCCGAGGAGTTCGACAAGTCCGGTATAGACCCCGAGCTGGTCGAATATAAGCATATCGTGCGAGTGCAGTACGTCGGCCAGCTCAACGACGTGGAAGTGCCGGTGGATTTTGACCGGGTAGAAACCACGGCCCACATGCGGCAAATCGTGGAGCGCTTTGAAGCAGTCTATGCCAAGGCCTATTCCCGCGCGGCACGCTCGCCGGAGCTGGGTTATCTGACCACCAATGTAGTGGTTACCGGTACCGTACCGGTGGAAAAACCCAGAATGCCGGTGGAGGAGTTATCAGGCGAAACGCCGCCGGAAACGGCACGCAAGGAAGGCCGAAAAGTCTATCGCAGCGGCCAGTGGCACGACGCTAATATTCTTGACATGGACAAAGTGCTGCCGGGCAATCGTTTCCAGGCGGTAACCATTCTGGAATCACCGGCGACCACGCTGGTTATTCCCCCGGGCTTTGAAGCGTATCTGGACGAACACCGGCTCTTCCATCTTAAGGAAGTGTCGCCCGTCAAATCAGTACCCGCCAAATAAATTAAGTGGAAGGTAACGTAATGAGTACAACTGCTGAACAGTTAAACACCCAGCCCATAGGCTGGAACGGCAAAACCCTGAGGGAAATGACGGAAGACTCTGCGCGCCTGTTCGAGGAAACCGGCCGCTATTACGGCGTCGACGAGCTGACCCTGCAGCGCGACCAGCCGATTCTTTACGAGAAAATATTTTCGCGCCTGCGCGGCGGCCTGGTGAACGCACGCTCCACCGCGCTCAATATTTCCGCCTCGCCGATTGTGCGCGAGCTGGGCGAATTGTCTTTCGCGCTGTATACGCCGGAAGGTGATTCCATTGCGCTGTCCACCGGGATTATTGTTCACGTGCATACAATGTCGGACGCGATCAAGTACATGATCAGGAAGAATTACGAACAGGTGCCGGGCATCCGCGACGGCCATATCTTCTGTAACAACAACTCCATGATCGGCGATGTGCACACGGCGGACGTGCACACCATTATCCCGATCTTCCACGGCGACGAACTGCTCGGCTGGGCCGCGGGCGTAACCCACGAGGTCGATGTGGGCGGCATTAACCCCGGCTCCATGTGCTACGGCCATGCAGACCGTTACGGCGACGGTATTCTGATTTCTTCGGAACTGGTCGGCGAAAACGACGATTTCTACGAGCATTACCTGCAACGTTGTCGCGAATGCGTGCGCGCGGAGATGTACTGGGTGCTGGATGAAAAAACCCGGCTTACCGGCGCCCAGATGGCGCGCCGCGAGGTTCTGCGCACGGTGGAAGAGGTCGGCCTGGATACTTTAAAGACCTTCATGCGCGAGGCGATAGAAGAGGGCCGCCGGACCTTCCTGCAACGTTCCAGAACCATGCTGGTGCCGGGGCGTTACGAAGCCCCCAGTTTTACTGATATACCCTGGGCAGACGACGTCAACGTGCACTCCAACGCGCGCAAGGACATGATGATGCACGCGCCGCTGGCCATGACAGTTAGGGCTGACGGCCGGGTATCCATGTCCTTCGAGGGCGCGAATAAATGGGATTATCACAGCTTCAACTGCGCGCCATCGCCCATGCAGGGTGCAATGTGGGTGCAACTGACGCAAACCCTGTGGAACTCAGACAAGATCAACGACGGCGCCTATTTCGCCACCGACCTCAAGCTGCCCTATGGCTCGTGGGCGAATCCGGATTGGGATAAGGTTTCCACCACCTTGACCTGGGTTTTCCTCATTCCCGGCTGGTCCGGCATGATTCGCTCCATCGGCCGCAGCTATTTCGCGCGCGGCTATCTGGAAGATATTTCCGCCAGCTATGCGACCTCCTGGAATCTGATGCAGGGCGGTGGCCCCAACCAGCATGGCGTGGATTCCGCCTTCACCAACTTCGAAGTTTCCTGCGGCGGTACCGGCGCACTGTATGTAAAAGACGGCGAAACCGCCTGCGCAGCCATGTGGAACCCCGAAGGCGACATGGGCGAGGTCGAATCCTGGGAATCCATGGAGCCATTGCTGTATCTGGGCCGCGGTCGCAAACCCAGCAGCGGTGGCCCCGGTAAGTATCGTGGTGGCACCGGTTCCGAGGCCGTGCGCATGCTGTTCAAAAGCCCGTACCAGACGCTGTTCAACGGCGGCGAAGGCCAGACCTTCTCCAGCTATGGCATTTATGGCGGTTATCCGGGCTGCTCCGGCTACCGCCACAACATGCACGGCACGGACATGAAGGAGCGCATTGCCAGGGGTGAGAAATTCCCGACTCTGGACGGCGATCCGGAAAACAGCGGCATAAGCTCACTTTGCAAGGCCGAGACCGAAGACTTCGACATGAAGGCCATTCGTGGCCCCAAACACTTTGAGGAATACGACCTCTATCTGAGCATGAACCGCGGTGGTCCCGGTCTGGGTGATCCGCTGGATCGCGATCCGAAATCGGTGGTACTGGACGTGAATTCCGGGCATATTCTGGAACGCTTCGCCAAGTCACTGTACGGCGTGGAAATGACCGGCAGCGGCGACGCTTTCGAACTGGATGCGGACAAGACCCGGGCATTGCGCAAGCAAATGCGCAAGCAGCGCCTGGAGCGGGCTGTGGATGCGAAGGATTTTTTCGACCAGCAACGCAAGCGCGTGCTGGACAAGGATTTCATAAAACCCGTGAAGGATATGTACCAGTCCTCGATGAATCTGTCTTCCGAGTGGGATGAAAAATTCCGCAACTTCTGGGATCTGCCGGCCGACTGGTCGCTTTAGGGAGGGCTGCAGAAAAACGCAGTTTTTCGATAGCTCCTCCTTGGTGCAGGGATGTGCCAACATTTTCTGGCACTGTAAGTGCTTGAAAATGAAGGAATATGAAAACCGCGTTTTAGTGTTCCGTCAATGAAAAAGTCCATGAATGGACTTTTTCAGCAACCTATTAGGAGAAAAAATGAGCACCTATACCGTCGAACAACTCCGGCGCCTGAAAGACGGCACCGTTGACAAACTCACGCTGCACGACATGCAGTCGCACTTCAAGGACCCTGATCGTTTTTTCAAGATGCTGCAGGTCTGGCAGGAAAGCGTCGACTGGGACGAGAAAATCCTGCTGCCACTGGCCGAACACCTGTTCGTGGTGCAAAAAGACGACGGCAGCCGCGTGATCAAATCCACCTGGGGCTACGAGTACTGCGACGTGCATGAAAATTGGAAGCTGCACGCCAAGGTTTTTTTACGCAATACCGAAGAACTGTTCGATGAAATCTACCCGCGCAAGATGGCCTGCAATCCGGACTGGATGGAAATCCGCGAGTACTACGACCCAATCAGCGGCGTGTTGCTGGAAGTCGAGGCCGTGCCGCCGGGCTACCCGGCCGTGCATGATTTTGATCCCGACATCGACACCTTTTACAGCGAATGGCTGGGCCAGCCGCTGAATTAAACTACCTGTGGCGGCAACACGCTTTCGTGTAGACAGTGATCTGACCGACGCTTGGCATTAGCCATTGCCCCGCGTATATTCAGGCTAAGTGCGAACAAGAGACGAGTGCACAAGCATGTCTGATGCGATCAGACCCGAGCAGTTGCCCGATTGGGTGCCTGGCAAAATAACCTGCGACAGTCAAGCCTGTGGCTGGCAGGGCATGAGCCTGCGCGGCTATCGCTATGGGCCGTCTGATGTGGCTGTGCCGCCGATCCGGGACTATATGATTGTTGTCTACGGACGCGGTATTACGCCCATGTCACGTCAGTGCTTCAGCCGCTGGAGCAACGAACAGGTAACGCCGGGTAATGTTTCGTTACTCACCCATCGCATACATTCGCATTGGCGGTGGACGCAAGATATCGAGGTTACGCATCTTTATTTGTCACCGGCGCAACTGACCCGGGTTGCTAACGACGTATTCGAGCGCGATATTCAGGATATTGAGCTATCCGATGTGCTCAAGGCCGACGACCCCAGCCTGGCCGAAATGGTTCGCCACCTAGCCGCAGAGACGACGCAGCCGGGTGTGGGCGGGCGCCTGTATGCCGATGCAATCATGAACCAGGCCTGCGTCCACATCCTGCGTAATTACGCGAATGTAGTATTCAAACCGGGCAGCGACGCGCGCCACAGGTTATCAAGCAAACAGCAAAAACAGATTCTCGAATACATCAATGCGAATATTGGAAATAATATAGTACTCAACGACCTGGCCCGGGTTTGCGGTTTAAGCGTTTATTATTTCGCGCGCAGTTTTCGCGATACCTATGGCGTGCCGCCGCACGAATTCGTGATTAATCTCCGCCTGGACTATGCCAGGAACATGCTGCGCTGCTCACAACTTCCTCTCAAGGACGTAGCCGCGTCATGTGGCTTCTCCGACCAAAGCCACATGACGCGGCTGTTCCGTAAATGTCTTGGCATTACGCCAGGTCAATTGCGTAATCTCTATAAATAGCCTCATCCGTCACTCAAAAAAATTCCCCGTCGAAAGAAACGGGACATGGGAGGAGTTCGCAAAAAAGCCTGGGGGGCTTTAAAGGCCCGGGAGTTGGCTGATCTGCACCCGGGTTGCTGTCGGCAGCAGCCCCGCGGGAACGCTGGCGTGCAGCACACTTGCCACAACCGCCGGGTCGATCACATCGGTCGATATTGGCAGATCTTCGGGCAGCAAGCTGGCCACGTTTTGCCCGTTGATCACGGCATCGGCGAGCGTGGGGTCCAAACCGCCGAGGCTATCCACGGGGATTGCTGTGTTACCCGGCGGCGCCAGCGGGCAGTGCGATGACATCGGTGAGCATAATCGCTTGTAGTGTCGATACACTCAGTGCTCCCGGCGGAATGATGAACCCGGCCGGCAGGTTGCCGGCCGGGTTGTTCTCCCGGTGCGAGTGTATCCAGACCGGGCAATTCGGATATCAGGCCACTGCCTGGCAGGTTGCCCACAGCCGACAGGCCTTCCAGACCGGGAACGGCCCCGGTAACGCTACTGGTAATTCCATTGGTCAACGTGGGCAGAATGCCATTTAATGCCGGCACATTAAGCGCGCCAGTATCCAGCAAGGGCGCGGCCGCGTCGTTAATCGTAGTAAGTGTGCCGGGTACCAGACCCTGAGGCCCGGTGAGGCTGCCCACTATATCGTTTACTTGCGCCTGTGCGACGCCACATAGCAAAAGCGACCCGGAAACGCAGATTAATTTTTCGGCCTCATATCGCGCACCGCATATATTATTGATTCTGTGCATAGAATCGGCCGCTGTGGAATAAACATTAGCCTTTATATCATTAATTTAGAGTCATGAATTCGGGATCCGTAACCCCTCCCCCCCCCCCGCCTTTAGGCGGCCATTTAATAGGTTCCTTCTCCCCCTCGCTGCGCTCAGCTCGCGTTGCTCGGGGAGAAGGAAAGTCGGCCGTACGGCCGACCGATCCGGCCCTTGAGTTATTTTAGGGGCCGTAACACGAAGCCACCGGCTTTAGCCGGTGGAGTGTTCACTGACCGTCAGGACGGCTCGGCAATTTTAACCAGCAACTTGCCGAGGTTTTTGCCTTCATAAAGCCGGTTGATTGCGACGGCCGCATTTTCCAGCCCGTCCACCACTTCTTCTCGGTAGTTGATTTTGCCGGCCTTGACCCATTGAATCAGTTCAGCTTCCATCGATCCGCGTAGATTCGGATAGTGGTCGAGAATAATAAAGCCGTGCATGGACGCACGCTTGAACAGTAAAAACGTGTAGTTGTCGGGGCCTTGCACGCCTTGTTCTGCGGTGGTGTATTGCGACACTGCGCCACAGATAATCACCTGCGCGCCCATGTTTATGTGTATCAACGCGGTGTCCAGCGTCTCGCCGCCGACGTTGTCGAAATACACATCTACGCCGTCCGGGCAATGCTTGGTGAAGGCGTCTTCCAGGTTTTCGGTTTTGTAGTTGATTGCTGCGTCGTAACCGAATTCTTCGATCAGCATTTCGCATTTTTCGTCGGAGCCCGCGGTGCCCACCGCGCGGCAGCCTTTGATTTTTGCGATTTGCCCGACGATGGAGCCGACTGCGCCGGCGGCGCCGGATACTAAGATCGTGTCGCCGGACTTCGGCTGGCCTAGATGCAGCAATCCGTAGTGCGCAGTGAGCCCGGTCGTGCCGAGCACACTTAAACCGGTTGTCAAAGGCAACCCGGCCTGTTGAATGTTGCGCAGGTTCCAGGTGTCTATCTTGCCTTCATCGTTATGGTTCACGCCGTTGGATATCGCGTAGTCCTGCCAGCCATCCATACCTTGTACGATGTCACCGGCCTTAAAATCAGGGTGCTGTGATTCAATTACTTTGCTAATCGTAAACCCGCGCATCACCGTGCCCAGTTGCACCGGTTCCACGTAGGTTTGCATCGGCGCGGCCCAGAGCCGGTTGGCCGGGTCCAGTGACAGATACAAATTACGCACTAAAAATTCGCCCTCGCCGGGTTTGGGGATGGGTACTTCGCGTATTTCAAAATCATCCGGCGAAAACCCGGCCGTGGGGTTGCGGACCAAACAAACCATTCGATTGTTCTGCGGCATTTCAAATCTCCTGCTGGTATTTATTCTCGCCAGGTCAGCGTTGATCAACCGCCGGATATTGTCAATACCGGCGCGCACAAAAAAGCCCCGCCGAAGCGGGGCTTTGAGAGGGTGTGCAGCGCGCCTCAGGCAGCTTTGGCCAGTTGCCGCAGCACGTAGTGCAGAATACCGCCGTTCTGGTAGTACTCCCATTCCTTGGGCGTATCGATACGCACCTTGGCGGTGAACTCGGTCGTATTACCGTCCTCGCTCGTGGCTTTTACGGTGACTTCCTTCGCGCCTGCGGCCAGGCCTTCGATATCGAAGGTTTCGGTGCCGTCCAGGCCAATCGATTCGGCGTTCTCGCCATCCTTGAACTGCAGCGGCAGCACGCCCATGCCGACCAGATTGGAACGGTGGATGCGCTCGAAGGACTGCGCGGCCACTGCTTTGACGCCCAGAAGAATGGTGCCTTTGGCGGCCCAGTCGCGGGAAGAACCGGTGCCGTATTCCTTGCCGGCCAGAATCACCAGTGGAGTGCCTTCGTCCTTGTACTGCATTGCGGCGTCGTAGATGAACATCTGCTCGCCGGAGGGTTGGTGTTTGGTCCAACCGCCTTCGGTGCCGGGCGCCAACTGGTTGCGCAAACGCACATTGGCAAAGGTGCCGCGCATCATGACTTGGTGATTACCGCGGCGTGAGCCGTAGGAGTTGAAGTCGCCTTGTTGCACGCCTTGATCGATAAGGTATTGCCCGGCCGGGGTATCGGCCTTGATCGCGCCGGCGGGGGAGATGTGGTCAGTGGTGATGGAATCCCCCAGCAACGCCAGACAACGCACGCCGGAAATTTTCTTGATGTCATCCACTTCGACGCTCATGCCCTCAAAATAGGGCGGGTTTTGCACGTAGGTGGAACTGGCGTCCCACTCGTAGATTTCGCCTTCCGGCGTATCCAGGCTCTGCCAGCGTTCGTCGCCTTCGAATACATCGTCATAGCTGGCTTTGAACATATCCGAGTTCAACGAGGTACCGATGGTGTCGTAGACTTCTTTTTGTGACGGCCAGATATCTTTCAGGAACACATCTTGTCCGTCTTTATCCTGGCCGATCGGATAGTTGGTCAGGTCGATATCGATGGTACCGGCCAGAGCATACGCCACCACCAGCGGCGGAGAGGCCAGGAAGTTCATGCGCACGTCGCCGTGCACGCGGCCTTCGAAGTTGCGGTTGCCGGAGAGTACCGAGGCAACGTTGAGTCCGCTTTCGTTAACAGCACGGCCGATTTCTTCCGGTAGGGGGCCGGAATTACCGATACAGGAGGTGCAGCCATAGCCGACCAGGTGAAAGCCCAGGCCTTCCAAATCATCAGTTAAATTGGCTTTGTTCAAGTAATCTATCACTACTTTGGAGCCGGGTGCCAACGAGGTTTTTACCCAGGGCTTGACGTCCAGACCTTTTTGCAGCGCATTGCGGGCCAAAAGGCCGGCACCGATCATCACGGCCGGATTCGAGGTGTTGGTGCAGGATGTGATCGCGGCGATAACTACGGCACCGTCTTTCAAATCGAAGTCGGTGTTTTTGTAATTTACCTTGGCTATACCATCTTCGTGGGAACCACTGGGCAGGCCACCTTCGCCTTCTTCGCGGGCGACAGCCTGGTTTTTTCCCTGGCGCTTTTCGACGAATCTGGCCACTTCTTTCTTGTAGGTCTTCTGCATGTCAGACAACAAAACGCGGTCCTGTGGGCGTTTGGGGCCGGCCAGGGAAGGCTGGACGGTGCCCATATCCAGGGTTAGCACGTCGGTGTAAACCGGCTCTTCGGCGCCGTCTACGCGCCACATGCCCTGGGCTTTGGCGTAAGCCTCGACCAGCTCCAGTTGTTCCTGCGGACGACCGGTGAGTTCCATGTAGCGGATGGTTTCGCCATCGATGGGGAAAATGCCGCAGGTGGCGCCGTATTCCGGGGCCATGTTGGCAATGGTGGCGCGATCGGCCAGCGGCAGATCGGCCAAGCTGTCACCAAAGAATTCCACGAACTTGCCGACCACGCCGTGGGCGCGCAGCATTTCGGTAACGGTCAATACCAGATCGGTGGCGGTGCAGCCTTCGGCCAGTTTGCCGGTAAGCTTGAAACCGATCACCTGCGGAATCAGCATGGTAATCGGCTGACCAAGCATGGCGGCTTCGGCTTCGATACCGCCCACGCCCCAGCCAAGTACGCCCACGCCGTTAATCATGGTGGTGTGCGAATCTGTACCTACCAGCGTATCCGGGTAGGCCAGATTGTTCTGCTCGTTGCCGAATACCACGCGCGCAAGGTATTCCAGATTTACCTGATGCACGATACCGGTATCCGGCGGCACGACCTTGAAGTTGTCAAACGCACCCTGACCCCAGCGCAGGAAGGCATAGCGTTCCTTGTTGCGGTTGAATTCGAGCTTGGCGTTTAGATCAAACGCGTTGGCGGAACCGTAATTGTCGACCATCACCGAGTGATCAATCACCAGTTCCGCGGGGGACAGTGGGTTGATTTTTTCCGGATTGCCGCCGAGATTTTTCATCGCGTCGCGCATGGCGGCGAGGTCCACCACCGCAGGCACACCGGTGAAATCCTGCAGCACTACGCGCGCGGGAGTGAAGGCGATTTCGGTGTCTGGCTCTGCTTTGGCATCCCAGTTCGCCAGTGCTTTAATATCAGCCTTGGAGACATTATCGCCATCCTCGTGGCGCAGTAGATTTTCCAGCAGAATCTTGTGGGAAAAGGGCAGGAGGGCAACATTGCCATACTGCTTTTCCAGCGATTTCAGGCTGAAATAATCAAACTCACGGCCGCCGGCCGAGAACCGGGTTTTGCTGTCAAAGCTATTGGTGGACGCATTGGCCATCGTTTGTCTCCAGGACAGTGACTAAAAATTATCTGGATGCGCGCGAGCGCAATCGGGCTGCGCAGTATACCGAAGGGCGCGTTTTGATGCAGCTACCGGGACCTGTCCAAGCGTGCTAAATGGGGCGTTCCTGCGCCAGCTCGGCCAGTGCCTGGGCAAGCCGCTGGCGCTGTAACAACAGGCGCCAGAAACTCCCCCCCGATTGCCGCCACAGAATGGCGCAGCGTATGGCCGCCAGTAACAGGGTGCGGATGCGGGCAGCATTTTCAGGCTTGGACAGATTTTCCTGCTGCCCGCGAATCATCAGGCGCGGGCGCAGTTTGCTTATGGTTTGCTGATAGGCTTCATCCAGAATACGAGGCGCTTGTTCGGTATCGAGCTGGCGTGCCTGCTCAATCGCGGTGCTGATTTTTTCCAGGCTTTCGGCGTCCCGCCGCAGGCGTGATGACAGGCGCAGAATTTGCCCGATGTAACGCGATATCAGCGCCATATTTCTATCCGCGCCGACGCCCTCAAGTTGGGTGCGCAGGAAACGGCGGCCATCGGCGACACCGGCGATGCCATCGAAAATATCTTCGCTCGCCTTCGGATCGGTGCAGAAAATAGCCTGGAGCGCACGCTTGAGGCGGACCGGAGGAAGCACGCCGTCGGTGGCAAACTCGTGCGCGTACAACACGAATTGCGCCACACCGGCCAGGGCGAGAGCTTGATCTCGAACTGAACTCAAGCCAAAGCCGCCGCCGGTTCGTCCAGGCGCGCGGTAATTTCCGCGCCGCCCAGGCAATAATCTTCAGCGTAAAAAACAATGTACTGGCCTGGCGCCACCGCGCGCTGGGGCGTGCTGAAACGCACTTGCAGGCGGCTATCCGGCAGGCGCTCGACCGTGCAGGCTTGTGGTTTCTGGCGGTAACGAATTTGTGCGCTGCAATCGAACGCAGAGGTGGGCGCCGGGCCAATCCAGTGCGCCGCTGCGGTAGTCAAACCTGAGCTGAGCAATTCCGGGTGGTTGGCGTCCTGGCTAACCCACATTGTATTAGTGTCCAGGTCCTTGCGCACGACATACCAGGGCGCGTCGCCGGCGTTTTTGACGCCGCCCAGCCCGAGGCCGCGGCGTTGTCCTAGTGTGTGGTACATCAGCCCCGCATGGGTGCCGATTTGTTCGCCGTTCAGGGCGCCACCGAGGATGTGTATCGGGCCCGGGCGCGCCGGCAGATAGGTTTCCAGAAATCCGCGAAAATCGCGTTCGCCGATGAAGCACACACCGGTGCTGTCGCGTTTGGCATGCACCGGCAGGCCCGCGTCGCGCGCGCGCTCGCGAACATCCTGTTTGCGCATATCTCCAAGCGGGAACAGGCTTTTTGCCAGTGCCGCCTGTGGCACAGCGGCCAGAAAATAGGATTGATCCTTGTTCGAATCGCGCCCGCGCAGCAGGCGGGTCTGGCCGTTTTGCGTTTCAATCCGCGCGTAGTGGCCGGTGGCGATGCGATCCGCGCCCAAGCGCCGGGCGTGATTCAGGAAGGCGTCGAATTTGATCTCGCGGTTGCACAGCACATCTGGGTTGGGAGTGCGGCCGGCGGCGTAGCTATCCAGAAAATAGGTGAATACGCGCTCGCGGTATTCTCTGGAAAAATCTGCGCGATGTAGGGGAATGTCGAGCACGCGGCAAACCTCGGCGGCGTCTTCAAAATCTTCCGCCGCCTGGCAGCGGCCGGCCTCGTCTTCGCTCCAGTTAAACATGAACAGGCCTTCAACCCGGTGGCCTTGCGCCAGGAGTTCATGCGCGGCCAGCGACGAATCGACGCCGCCCGACATGCCGACGATTATGTGTTGGCTTGTCATGCTGCGGGTGCCACCAGATGAAACAGGTCAAGTGCGTGCCGTTGCCCGGCCCGATAATCCTCAATGGTTTTCAGAACCATCGGGCTGCGCAGTTTGTGGCTGGCCTGGGATAGTTGCGCGTAGCTAAGCCAGTGGGTGGTGACGATGCCGTCATCAAGCCCTTGTTCGGCGTCATGCTGATCACATTCGCCGCAGAAAACGCTGCGTAATATATGCGGTCGATCACCAGTGCCTTGCCATAAGTACACACCAACACAAGCCTTGGGCGTGAACACCCACGCTGTTTCTTCATGGGTTTCTCGAATAACAGCCTCGACCAGCGTTTCGCCCGGTTCCACATGCCCGGCCGGCTGGTTCAGCACCAGACGCCCGCCCACGGATTCCTCGACCATTAAAAAATGGCCGTTACGTTCAACGATGGCGGCCACCGTAAGTTCCGGGCTAAGCATTCAGACAGGTAGTATGAGCTGGAGAATTCAGTTGAATATGGTAGCAAATCCGCGCCTGCGCCACGCCGTAGAGCCTCTTCCAATACGAAATGAGTCTGAAGCCAGGCACATGTTTCCAACATGAAATGAGTCTGAGCTAAGCATAACCGTTCAAGATGGTGGGATGAAACTCATCATGAACGTCAAACATTTAACGACCTTGCAGCAA
>JBDNIO010000214.1:0-5357 GCA_041688215.1 Salinisphaeraceae bacterium
ACACCAACTAAATAGATTCCGGAGTGTGGAGTTAGCGAGCTGCTGCAGGCTTTACTCGTGGCCGATTGTATATGGCTTTTGCCACACGCACTGCGCGGTTCAGCCGCGGCCTGACGGTGCTAACTGGAACAGCTCACGCTGATGTGCGCTGCCCAGTCGGGCGGCAAGCGGGCGTAATCCGCATACTCAGGTTGCTCGTCGAAGGGATGGGATAACAACTCGTGCAAACGTTCGATCTCCGCGTATTGCCCGTTCTGCGCCTGCTCAATCGCCGCCTGGGCGAGGTAGTTACGCAGCACATATCTGGGGTTGACCGCGTGCATGCGCTGGCGCCGCTGGACATCATCTAACGCACCTTGCTGGTTGAGTCGCGCGCGCCATTGCTCGAGCCAGCCTTGTACCGCGTCACGGTCCTTGAATTCATCCAGCAGGGCAGCGTCATTGCGCCCATCCTGGGCGGGCACCTCGCCCAGCGCCCGGAAACTGCGGGTAAAGTCGGCCTCGTCGCGCGCCATGTGTTTGAGTAATTCATCGATCATTTGCTTGTCTTGCGGCACAGGGTCGCAGATGCCCAGTTTCGCGCCCATGCGTTGCAGGTAGGCTGCGTCAAACTGCCCACGGTAGGCTTCCAGCAAGGCCTGCCCGATGCTAATGGCCTCGTCAGGTTCGTCCGACAACAGCGGCAGAATTGCCTGCACGAAGCGGCCCAGATTCCACAGCCCCACCTGCGGTTGCTGGTCGTAAGCATAACGACCGCCGGTATCGGTATGGTTGCAAATCCAGCCCGGATCGAAATGATCCAGAAAGCCGTAAGGCCCGTAATCCAAGGTCAGCCCGAGTATCGACATGTTGTCGGTGTTCATTACGCCGTGGCAAAAACCTACGGCCTGCCAATCGGCTATCAGTTCGGCGGTGCGGCGGATGACCTCGGCCACCCAGACGCGGTAACGCTCCGGCCCATGCCGGTCTTTTATTTGCGTGAAATGTTCGTCGATAACGTGATCGGCCAGCGGCCCGAGTAAATCGTATTGTTGGCGATAGAAAAACTGCTCGAAATTGCCAAAGCGCACGTGGCTGGGCGCCAGCCGCGTGAGGATTGCAGAAGTTTCCACGGTTTCGCGGTAAACCGGCGCGCCGGAGCCGATAATGCAGAGCGCGCGGGTCGTGGGTATACCCAAACCGGCCATCGCCGCACTGGCCAGATATTCGCGAATGGTGGAACGCAACACCGCGCGCCCGTCGGCAAAGCGCGAATACGGCGTCTTGCCCGCGCCCTTTAGCTGTACTTCCCAGGGCTCCCCGCTGGCATTGCGAACCTGGCCCAGGGCAATTGCCCGGCCATCGCCCAACTGGCCGGCCCACACGCCGAACTGGTGGCCGGCGTAAAGCTGGCTGAACGGCTGCGCGTCGGTGGGCAGGGCATTACCGCTGAACAGATCGAGGAATTCCTGCTTGCCAGCTGCCTCCGGGTCCAGATCGAGCAGCGCGGCGACTTGCGGGTTAAACGCAACCAGGTACGGGGAATCGATCTGCGTCGGCGGCTGCACACTGCCATAGGCGCTACCGAGCCCGGCGAGGCCTGCCTCCCAGACCAGCTCGTTTAACGCTACCCGCTGCGGCATATTCAAGCCGCGCCGGCGCATTGCGGCGACGCCAGGATGTCTGCCAGCGCGTCCAGCAGTGCATCGACCTGTTCCGCCGTATGCGCCGCAGACAGGGTTATACGCAAGCGCGCACTGCCTTCGGGCACAGTCGGCGGGCGGATCGCGCTCACCAGAAAACCACGCTCGAGTAATGCATTACTCACGGCCAGGGCACGTGCTTCATCACCCAGAATTAATGGCTGGATCGGCGTGCTTGAAGCACTGACTGCCAGGCCCAGGCTGCGCCCACGAGACTGCATTCGGGCGATCAAACTGAAAAGATGATCGCGACGCCATTGGTCTGCTCGAACCAACCGCAAACCCTGGCGCGCGGCCGCCGCCACGGCCGGTGGTGGCGCGGTGGAAAATACGAAGGGGCGCGCGGCCTGAATCAGATATTCGATCAGGTCACGATCGCCGGCAACAAACGCGCCGGCGGCGCCTATGGACTTGCCTAGCGTGGCCACCAATATCGGCACTTGCCTGGCGCTTAAACCGGCTGCCGCAACACTGCCCTGACCTTGCGGACCCAGCACCCCGAAGCCGTGCGCGTCGTCCAGCATGAGCCAGGCGTCGTATTTGTCTGCCAGGTGCGCGAGTTCGGCCGCGGGCGCAACATCGCCATCCATGCTGAAGACGGCGTCGCTGAGCAGCAGCGTATTTTCGCCGCGGCTTGCAGCCAGGCAGGCCTGCGCGCCCGGCATATCCGCATGCGGGTAGATATCTTTGTGCGCCCCGGATAAGCGTGCGCCGTCAATGAGTGAGGCATGGTTCAAGGCGTCGCTTACTATCGCATCGCCCCGCCCCATGAGCGCACTGATAACGCCCATGTTCGCGCCGTAGCCGGTGCTGAACAGCAGCGCCCGCTCGCGGTCGAGATAATCCGCCAACTCCTCTTCAAGCGCCGCGTGTTCGCGGTTATAGCCGGTAATGAGTTGCGATGCGCCGCTGCCGCATCCTTGCACTAGGGCGGCCTGCGCCAGGGCGCGGCCCATTTGTGGGTCACTGGCCAAACCGAGGTAGTCATTGCTGCAGAAGTTAATACAGGCGCGGCCATCGACCTTTATGCGCACGCCGTGCCCGCCCTCGATGACGCGCCGGGTTCGGTACAGATCAGCCGCCCGGGCGGCCTGCAAACGGGTTTGCAGATGGCGTTGTAACGAGTGACTCACTCAGGCTCGTGCGGCTTGTGGCGCGTGCTCGGTGGAAGGCACCTCGCCAACGGGCAACTCTGTGTACTTGGGCTGCGCTTCCGGCTTGATACCCAACTTTGCGAACAGGTCCATATCCCGCAGATGTTCGGGGTTGGGAGTGGTCAACAGCGTATCCCCGTAGAAAATGGAGTTAGCGCCGGCCAGAAAACACAGGGCCTGAATGGCTTCGTGCATATCCTCGCGCCCGGCAGATAGGCGCACGTAAGAGGCCGGCATCATGATGCGGGCCACAGCAATCGTGCGCACGAAATCCATCGGGTCGATGGGATCGACGTCGGCCAGCGGTGTACCCGCCACCTGCACCAGCTTATTGATCGGCACGCTTTGCGGGTGTTCCGGCAGATTAGCCATAGTGCGCAACATCTCGGCCCGGTCCTGGGGTTTTTCGCCCATGCCGATAATGCCACCGCAGCATACCTTGACGCCGGATTCGCGCACATTCTGCAACGTATCCAGACGGTCCTGATACGTCCGCGTGGTAATGACTTGTGCGTAATATTCTTCCGAGGTATCCAGATTATGGTTGTAGTAATCCAGCCCGGCGACCGCCAGTTTTTGCGCCTGACGCGCCTTCAACATGCCAAGTGTGACGCAGGTTTCCAGGCCTTCAGCCTTGACCGCGGTGATCATCTCGATGACTTTATCCAGATCCTTGTCTTTGGGACTGCGCCAGGCCGCGCCCATGCAAAAGCGGGTGGCACCGGCGCTGCGCGCGCGTTTGGCAGCATCGCGTACCTGTTCCAGCGGTAACAGCGTTTGCGCTTCAACCTCGGTTTGAAAACGCACGCTTTGCGGGCAGTAGGCGCAGTCTTCAGGGCAGGCGCCGGTTTTAATAGACAGTAGTGTAGACAACTGCACCTGGTTGGGGTCGAAGTGTTGCCGGTGGGTGGTTTGGGCGCGATAGATTAAATCGGCAAAAGGCAGGGCGAATAATTCGGCAACCTCGGCGTTGCTCCAGTTGTGGCGAATCTCGTCATTGTGGGTCGTTTCAGGCATGATTTTGGGCATGGTTTATTGCCGGTTGGTGGGCCAGTACAGGCGCAATGGTGGCAAGCGCAGGGTTATTGTCAACTTTAAGAGGGGCGCATGGTTTACAAATGGTTACATAATGCGCAAATGCTCGCCTACCCCGCGCGTTGTCTGTTGTGTGACGCGCCGGGTGCAAAAGACATGGATTTATGCGCGGATTGCTTGGCCGACTTGCCTCGTCAAATCCGTGCCTGCCGATTCTGTGCCCTGACGCTACCGGACCAGGCCGAGCATAATGTATGTTCTGCCTGTCAGAAAAAAGCCCCCGCATTCAGTGCTGCCTGGGCCTTGCTGCGCTACGAAACGCCGGTGGACTGGCTGATCACCCAGTTAAAGTTCCACGCCCGATTAAGCCACGCGCGGCTGTTAGCACAACTCATGGCGCAGCAATTACCCGCGTCCGCCACTTACCAGCCACCCCAGGCGCTGGTTCCGGTGCCGCTGCATATTAGCCGCTGGCGCGAACGCGGCTTTAATCAGGCCGCAGAAATAGCCAACCCGCTCGGTCGCGCACTCGGCGTGCCGGTGCTGGCGCGCGCGCCATTGCGGGTGCGCGCCACCCAACATCAGGCCGATCTGCATGCCCGAGAGCGCCGGGCCAATGTGCGCGGGGCGTTTACGGTATCCAGCGGCTTAAATCTGACGCATGTGGCGATAGTGGATGACGTCGTAACCACCGGCGCTACCGCCACCGCCCTGGCAAACGCACTCAAACGCCAGGGCGTGGCGCAAGTACAATTGTGGTGTGCCGCACGTGCATAGTTCGGTTCGCCGTGTTATCAAGCTAAAGCTATGAGTATTTCTACTTTCCTGCGCGGCAGAAACCCGGTAACGCTCTTACTGGTGGCCGCGGTGTTGCTTACCGGCTGCGCCTGGGCGCTGCAGCAAATGGGCATGGCTTTTTTTGCGTCCTACCCGATGCAGGCTATCGCGCTATCCGCAGGCACCGTGCTGCTGGTGTGGCTGATCAGTGTCGCCCTGAAATGGCTGGGCGAGACTATTCACGCGGGCCGCTTTACCTGGCAGCGGCGTTTGCATAAATATCTGGATGTGGAAGAAGGCAAACGCATCCACGAGGCCGACTGGGTGGGGGTGGTATTGCAGCTCCTACTGTGGTCGTTGATGCCGCTGGTGATACTGCATTTCTGGGGCCTGTCGGAAACCAGTCTGCGCTTGCTTTCAAAATTCGCATCGACGGGTTTTAACATCAGCGACGGCGTTAATATCGTGCCGGGTCAGATACCCTCTTGAATTGCAAGCCCCGCCATCGGGATATCGGCCTGAAATGGCCGTCCTGATTTGATCACGCCATAGATCATGTGCACCAGCCGTAGCATATTCCAATCCCAAAATGAGTCTGAAGGTTAGCGAAAAGAGTCAGCTGGCTTTCATCCGTTCGAAGATAGATTCAAAGAGTGAGTGTCTGGCGTTTTGTAGACGTTTAGCGGCTTCATTATCACTGATTGCATAC
>JBDNIO010000215.1:0-14366 GCA_041688215.1 Salinisphaeraceae bacterium
TCACGTCGGAAGAATCAGACGGTGAGGACAGCACCGCTGTAAACTTTCCGACACTGCCCGCCGCACGTGACGCATTGAAGCGGGCAAATCGACATTAACTTTTTAATGATCTGTCCATATGAGGTTGACACGTTCCGCACACCTGTGAAAAATCGACCTAATCCGGTCACTGAATAGGCGTCTCCGTAACCCACCGTCGTTAACGTAACTACTGCCCACCAGAGACTGGTAGGTATAGAAGAAAAAACTTCGGGCTGTGCATCATGCTCGGCGAAATAAATACCTGACGCAGAAATATAAAGCATTATCAACGTCATGAGACCAAATACTTTCAGTTCTTCCTTCGCCAGTGTGAAGGCCCTAGAGATGTGATCCAAAGCGCTGTTGTTGCGTAGCAATTTAAACAACCGCAACATACGTAGAGCTCGCAGCCAACGCCAATCAAGTCCGATATAAGAGGGTGCGATTGCGATGATATCCACTATCGCCCACCATCTGGCGTAAGCGACCTAAAAGCACGGCAACCCTAGTAATTACTTCGGTTAAACACTGACACCATGTGCATTATGGACGATTTAGCGCGCCCACCAATTTTTGTTTTTGTAATTCGGTTTTGGCTTGCCTTCTATACCAGGAACCCACAAGCCGTTTTCCGGTCGAGGTACGATGTCGCCGTTTATGTCTTTCCTCCAGAGCTTGTTGTTTGAGGTAGGCGCCAAGTCGCCTTTCAATCGACGTTGCCAGTCCTTGTTTTTAATCGTCGGCTGGATCACACCTCGAAAATCGGTATGCCACTGATCGTTGGCTGCTGTCGGTTTTAGTTTACCTGTGAAATCTTCTTGCCAAAGCTTATTTTGTGGGCTCGGCTTTGCGTTTGTGAAGAAGTCCCCGGAGTCTGTTTGCGCGAATGCCAAAGGCGCTGAAATCGTCAAGACAATTACGGCTAGAGCGATGGATTTACAAACAATATCTGTATGAATCTGCATCGCGACCTTCCTTGCTCTGTAACGAACCACTATTCTGAGTTTACGTCGAAGGCCTGAGTCCCGCAATGCCAATTCCCCCTCATGACAAGCCAACAGCCACAGAAGATATTTACAGCGTTGCCTAACAAACGAGTTAACTCGTAATGTTAGCTCTCTGTTAGCTTGGAGTAATCACCACTTCAGGGGCAGGACCAAAACGTATCGATGACGAAAAAATTAATATGACGGCATATCCCACACGCCGACACGGCTTAATCACTTAGTCTTTCACCGATGCCGGGAAAGCGATAGACAACAACGAAAAACAGGTCTAAGGTAGCAATAGGTAGTACCTCGTAATATAGATGGCTAAGATGGCAACTTCCGTGAAAATCAACGACGAGTTAAAGGATCGCATCCAGCACTTGGCTGGCCTACGTCGTCGCTCCCCCCATTGGATAATGCGCGAAGCAATTAGCCAATACGTAGAGCGAGAGGAAAAGCGGGAAGCTTTCCGGCAAGAGACGTTACATGCCTGGGAGCGTTTCAAAGAGACAGGCCAGCACGTCACGATGGACGAGGTTGACGCGTGGCTACAAAAGCTGGAAACCGGTAAAAACGTGAACCCGCCCGAATGCCACGACTAATTTGGACGCCGGAGAGCCTTGAAAACATCCATCGGCTTTATCGCTTCCTGGCGGAAAAAGACATCAATGCTGCCAAACGTGCAGTCGGCGTTATTAGAAACGGGATTGGGGTACTAATTGACCAACCGAACATTGGCCGCCCGGTAGAAGATTTGCCGACAGAATTTCGGGAGTGGTTAATCGATTTCGGGGATAGTGGCTACGTCGTGCGCTACCATTACTACGGTGGTGATGTGGCAATTCTGGCTGTTCGCCATCAGAAAGAAGCGGGGTTTTGATTGGAACGCTTACCTCGCAGTTTGTGGATACTAATTCAGCCAGATCGGGTACACAAATCAACCGATACCATCGCACAACTATCCCATTTTCTACAAAGTTTAGCGGTGTACGGAGAACGACGAGCAACGACGAAGAACGATGTAAAACATTGATTTTATGGAGAATAGAAAACGGTCGGCAATTTTAACCCTTATGGACAAAGGCTTTAGAACCGTTTCAAAATCCAGTTCTGGTAACAGAGTGGGAGTTCGATTCTCCCCCCGGCACCATCTAAGCTTTAGGAATATGTGCTGAGGCTAGCATCATGTGAGTTCCGCATTAAGGCCTTGGGGCATCTCAGAAAAGTCTAGCGGTTTTCATTATACTTTCGTGCATGGGACTGTTCGACGAAATCCGTTGCGAAGTGCCACTGCCTGATGGTTATGACGCAAGCGATGTGTGGTTTCAGAGTAAATCCTTTCCTGACTGCGGTATGTGCCGGTACACAATTACCTGCGCGGGCCGGCTGATCGATTCACTCGGAAACGATCTGGAGCCCGAAGGTTATTTGAACTTTTACAACAATGACCGCGCGGCAGACGCAGCCGTTACCGGTGGTGAGCCCGGATGGCGCGAGTACCGCGCTCGCTTTGTAGGCGGGCAGTTGCAGCGTATTGAACGTGTCGACCAGGATGAATCAGCAGACCGTTATTATGGTCTGGCGTCGTTTCGATGGTTCAATTCGCCGAGTTTTTTGTTCGGTGATCACGATAAGCCGGCGCAAAACCCGGAAGGCGGCGGCGAATGAGCCAGGCGCACCACCCACACTCCGCGATCCTGCGGCGTGCGGTGATGCGCGCGCAACCTGCGTTTTACAGTTGGTCCGAAGACGAGCAATTAGCCTACCGGATGAGTATGCCCGATGAGGCCTGTTTCATCCTGGAGCGTTCTGTGTTCTATGATCTGTACGGGGTCGACTGCAAGACTGAAGAAGCCCTCCGGGAAGCCTGGAATGACGTGCCGATCGACGAACTCGACGCTATCAACGAAACGCTGTTGCCCTGGAAAGGGATAGGCGAGGATTGCTTTTACCTCAATGAATTTGTCGCCGACGAAGATCGCCTGCGCTTCGCGACGGTGGATGAATATGTGCGTAATGACCACGCGTTTCAGGAATCGGCGCGCCAGGAGAGCGATTCCAAGCACGTCATAAAACCTTACCGGGGCAACCTGCAAGGCACCTGGGCGCGGTTGTATGTTGATGGGCGCTTGCGCTACGCGACACTCACCAGCCTCGCCGGTCACTTATTCGATCACGTTTCCAGCGTAGGACACGATTTGCTGGAGAGCCTGATCCCACATCGCTACGTGCGCGGCCCCAACGACGGCAAACGCGAAGGCAGCGGTTTCGTTTGGGATATGCGCCGCGACGCGGATGGTCTGGAACCGCAGCTCGACGAGCTTTCGACTCGTCTGTATCGCTATGAGGCCGAGCGTTGGTTTGAACTGTTGGAAGAATTCGACCGGCAAGCGAAGTGCTGCGTCTATGTGAAAGACGTCCGCTTTGAAACCGGCGAAGAGCAAACCCGCTTTATATTCAGCGACAAAACGGCAATGGTGAAGACGCGTTTTCAGTGCTTTCTCCGCAACATTCGAAGGCTTGAACACGACGCGTCTGAATTAGCACCGCTCGAACAGCGCGAGACTGATTTACTCAGCGAGTTCCTGAATGCTCAGTACGAGGATATTCAGCAAAATTTCAATCCCAAGATTGCAAAGCTGAAGAAACGACGCAAAATTCTGGTTCACAAGGATGCGTTTCGATGAAGCTACAGCGCCCTTTCAGATATCTTGGGTAAACGCGGTTTACCCTTCTCGCAAAGACCGTAGCTGAGTTTGGGGAATCTATACGCCGGGCGGCAGGGGGTTAAAGACTAACCAACTCCCGTAAATCATCATTCGACAACTCGGTAATCCACTGTTCGCCGCTGGCTACGGTGAGTTCGGCGAGTTTTTTTTTGCTTTGGATCATGGCGTCTATTTTTTCTTCGAAGGTATTTTCCGTAATCAGGCGGTGAACCATGACGTTGCGGTGTTGGCCGATACGATAGGCGCGGTCGGTGGCTTGTTGCTCGACCGCCGGGTTCCACCACAGGTCGTAGTGGATGACCTGGCTGGCGGCGGTAAGATTCAGGCCGGTGCCGCCGGCTTTTAGCGACAGCACCATGGCGCGGATGCCGCCTTCGTTCTGGAAGGCGTCGACCATTTCATCACGCTGTTTGCGGCTGCGGCCACCGTGCAGGAAGGGCACGTCCAAGCCCATTTCCTCTTGCAGCGCGATGGTGAGTAGGCGGCCCATTGCGGTGTACTGGGTGAAAATCAGGGCTTTTTCATCGGCGGCTTCGGCTTCTCGCATCACTTCTATGAAGGCGGCGAGCTTGCCGGAATCCCGAACGCTGGCGGTTTCATTTTTAAGGAACTGATCGGGGCTGTTGCAAATCTGTTTGAGCGCGTTGATTAGTTTAAAAATAAGGCCGCGGCGTTCAATGCCCTCGTCCATGCTTTTAATATCATCCATGATCGAATCGACGGTTTTCTGGTATAGCGAGGCTTGCCGAGCGGATAGCGAGCAGTAGCGGTTGGCTTCCAGTTTTTCCGGAAGATCGGCGATGATGGACTTATCTGTTTTAAGCCGGCGCAGGATGAACGGCGCGGTGAGTTTGCGAAATTTATCGAGTGCGGCCTGGTCGCGATCACGTTCAATAGGGTTAGCAAAATCGCGGGCAAATATTTTCTGGCTGCGCAGATAACCCGGGTTGATGAAGTCAAACACGCTCCAGTATTCACGCAGGCGGTTTTCCACCGGCGTGCCGCTCATGCCGATGCGGATGTCGGCTTTGATGTGCTTAACCGCCTTGGTCTGGGCAGTGGCCGGGTTTTTGATGTTCTGGGCTTCGTCGATCACCAGTACCCGCCACTTTGGTTTGGCCAGTTGTTTGCTGTCACTGCGCACCAGACCGTAACTAGTTAGCAGGACATCGTAATCTTTCGACTCGGGCAAACTGCGATCTGGGCCGTGGTAAATATGGCTGCGTAGGCTGGGCGCAAAGCGTTCGATTTCCTTGCGCCAGTTGGTTAGCAGCGAAGTCGGGACGACGACCAGCGCCTTTGCTTTGTCCAACGCGCCGGTCTGTTTGAAGTGCATCAGCACGGCGATGACCTGCAGTGTTTTGCCCAGGCCCATGTCGTCGGCCAATAGCGAGCCAAAACCCAGTTCGGCATTTTGCGTGAGCCACTCGAAACCGCGTTTTTGGTAGGGGCGCAGATCCGCATGCAAATCGTCCGGCAGCGCGGGCTTTGTGCGCGGATGCAGCAGTTGATCGAACAGCGCATCAGCGCGCTCGCCCAAGGTGACCTGCGCGCCGTCGCGTTCTCCGGTAAGCCCGGCCTGCAGTAAATCCGTTGACGTTAGCGCCTTGGGCTGGGCCTCCAGATTGTCGAGTAAGCGCTTAACCTCGGCGCTATCCACCAGCACATACTGGTCCTTGATGCGCACAATGCCGGAGGCATCGTCCACCAGCTTGCGGAATTCAGCCAGGGAGATGTTCTGGTCGCCAACCGCGATCTGCCAGTCGAAGTCCAGCAGCTGATCGAGCTTCAGATAACTGACAGCCGGCGCGTCCTCTTCCTCGCCCCCATCGCTGTGTATCGCCAGACTCGCCTGCGGCCGGGCAAGTTGGCGCAGTGCCTTGGGCAGCATAATGCCTATGCCGAGCATGCGCAGTGCCGGCAGCACGTCGCGAAAAACCGGGGTGAATGCTTGCAGGGAATAGACCAGTTCTTCGTCCGTTTGCTGGCCGTCTATGAGCTGTTCCGCGTCGGGGTAGTAATCCGCTAGCACCGCCAAATCGGCCAGCACCGCAGTACGGGCGTCGGATTTATCTGGTTTTTCGAGCCATTGCGCGATGGGTTGCAGGCCTTGCTTGCCTTCTATTTTCAGCGTTACGGCGAGTTGTGATTCGTCGCGTTCATCCACCTGCAGGTGCAGACGGTGTTCGCGTTCGCCCAGGGTCAGACGGCGCAGCCAGTGCTGGATCAGGCGCGGATGCTGTTCGGTCTCAAACCGGTCGAAGCGCGCGGGGGTACCGGCGAAAAACAGGCGTTTGATGGTGTCCGGTACGCGCGACTCGGCGGATTGTTTGAATGCGTGACGAATGAAAAAACCCAACAACAGGTTCAATGCGGCCAGGCACTGGGTTTGCGCATCCGAATAGTGCGGTGATTGCTGCAGGCTATCCTGCGGTTCGAATACCACCAGATCCGGCGGGCACAGCGTGCAAAGCTGTTCGAACAGCGCTTTAACGGGTTCGCTCAGCAAGGCCGGACGCCATTGAATCAGGGTTTCCTTATCGTCGTTAACCAGCACGCAAGGCACGTAGGCGCGCTGTTCCAGCAGTTTTAGTGCGAAGCGCAGCAGGCTGCGCCAAACCCGTAACGCGGGGGTCAACCGTTGTTCAAAGCTGGGCGGCAGTGTCTGCAGTTGTTGCAGGAATAAATCGAGTTTATTGGTGCTGCCGCGCTGCGCCATTTCGGCAAACAGGGCCTTGCCGGCGCTGCGAATTTCGGCCAGATAGCCGTTGCCGTCGACCACGGTGGTGAGTCCGTGCAGGCGTTCGACGGCTGGCCACGGTTCGCCCGCCGTCTGGTCGAATGCGCGCGTTTCGCGTGCGGCGCGTTTGTAGTTTGTCGCCAGGGCTTTGCGAAAATCCCTGGGGTGAAATAGCGGCGCTTCGGTCAGGATGGTCAGGATGCGTGCCTCCAAATCCGGCACGCTTGTCAGGTCCATAGCATCGAACGCAGAGGACGACGGTGACTCGAATTCGCTGATCACCGGTTTGGTAGACCAGTCGTGCGCAAAGCTGGACAGGTTCGACAACGCATCCAGATGCACGCCGGTGGCCGCGCCCAGCGCCGCCGCCAGGTCCATGCCATGCAGTTCAAACACCAGAAACGGATTTTTGTCGATTTCGTTGGCGCTGAGATAAATCACTGCGGCGATATGTTTGCAGGGTAGCGCCCAGTCGGGACAGGAGCACTTCGCACGCATGTCGCCCCAGTCACGCGGGAACAATTTAATGCGGCGCTCCTCCAGCAAGTCCGCAATCTGCGGCGGGAGCTGGCGGTTAAGCAGACGTGAAGCCAGTACCGGACGGGTTTGCACGGCGTTTACAATCAGCCGCTGGGTTTTGCCGGCGAACGGGGCCAACGCCACGTTGACCGCATACGGCTGGCGACGGCTACCCTGCACTTTGGCGTACACCCCGTCTTTGGCGATATTGATTTCCCGCACCGAACCATTGCCCGCGTAGCGGCGCCCGCGCGGCAAGCGGTTGTGGTCATCAATGCCATCAAAGGCAGCCAGCCATTGCTGGCCCCACCAAGTGCGTCCGAATGTTGTCATAGTCTGGTCGCGTTCTATGTATAGCGAAGCAAACGACCATTATGACATCTGAATCCCCTATCAATGCACACACTGCCGAGACTCGCGTACTTGCCCCGAATCATCAAGACGCTGATAAACGTCTGATATAATCGGCGCCCGATCAGGCCCCTGCGGGCTTTCGTGCGCCGCTGCGTGCACTGATCATTGTCGGTCTATTCTTTGGATTTTGATGTCCGCATCCGCCACCAATCGTTTCCTGTTCGAGCGCAAACTGGTTTTTGTGCTGCTTTGCTGCGCCTTTATTCTGGCGTTTTTCCACCGTGTAGCGCCCACGGTAATTGCCGAGGAACTTACCGAATCCTTGGGCGCATCTTCCCTGGCGCTGGGCAGCATCGCGGCAATGTATTTCTATATTTATGCACTGATGCAGGTGCCCGCCGGCATTATTGTGGACCGGGTTGGGCCGCGGCTGAGCGTAGGCCTGGCGACCGGACTGGGCGGCTTGGGATCGATAGTATTCGGCCTCGCCCCCGATGTATTTGTGGCCAATATTGCGCGCTGTATTATCGGGTTAGGCGTTGCGTTTGCCTTTGTCGGCGCGATGCGGGCGAGCGCGGTGTGGTTTCGCGCTGAACATTACGCGATGGCCGGGGGCTGGATTATCCTGGTGGGTAATCTGGGGGCGGTGCTGGGCACAACGCCGCTGGCCTGGACCCTGGCCTGGGTGTCGTGGCGCACCACGTTTGTCGCGGTGGGTATAATCGCCTTGCTGTTGGCACTGGCTATTTTGCGGTTTGTGCGGGATCGGCCGTCCGATGCGGGATTTGACCAGTCTGGTGTTGTAACTTCCGGCAAGGGATTCAAACGCGATTTACTGGCCTGTTTGCAACAGCCGGGCGTGTGGTTATGTTTCCTGGCCGGGTTTGCGCTGGTCGGCACCTTTTTCGGTTTTACCGGGATATGGGCCGTGCCCTACCTGCAGGAGCGTGCCGGCATGTCGAAGCAGTCCGCCGCAGACTGTTTAACATTCGCCTTGATACTGCTGGCAATAAGCGCGCCGCTGGCCGGATGGATATCTGACCGCATACGGCGTAGAAAACCGCTGATCCTTGCAGCCTGTATCGCCAGTGCCGCCACTTGGGCGGCACTAGGGGCGTTCGACGGACTGGGTTTCTGGACGCTTAGTCTGCTGCTGGCATTTTCTGGGCTGTGCTGCGGCCCGATCGTGGGCGCATACGCCACGGCCAAGGATCTCGCGCCCCCCTCAGCGGCAGGTTTTGCGGTGGCGCTGGTCAATACTGGCTTGTTCGCGGGCGCGGCAATTCTGCAGCTGGTGATTGGCTGGATCCTGACGCACGCGCCTGCGGAAACTGCTTACTTGTATGCGCTATTGAGTTTAACGGGGGTTGCCGTACTCGGCGGGTTTGCGGCCCTGTTTATTCCTGAAACCCATCCGCTGCATAAGCACGCGCAAGACTGATTATCAGCATGGCAAGCGACACGCTTACCCTGCAAAAAAGTCTGAGGTCAGGCAGCGGACTCGCGAACCAGGCCGACGTAAACCCCTTCGATGGTAACCATATCTGCGGGGATACGAATTGGCGCGTAGGCATCGTTCGCGGGCAAAAGCACCACTTCGCCGTTGTCTATTTGCAGCTCTTTCACGGTAACTTCATCGTCGTGACGCGCAACTACGATCTGGCCCGGCTTGGCAGTAGACTGCTTACGCACCGCGATTAAATCGTTATCCAGAATGCCGGCGTTGATCATGGAATCCCCGCGCACCCGCAGCAGGTAATCCGGTTTGTATCGGAACATGGCAGCCGGAACGTGAATTACCTTTTCGGTGTTTTCGATCGCCTCCACTGGCGAACCGGCGGCAACGCGGCCAATGATGGGTAAGCCCATACTTTTTTTCAGGCCTTGCAGCAATTCGATACCGCGGGCTCGGCCGCGGTGATAGCGAATATGGCCTTTTTGCTCTAGCGCCTTCAGGTGATCCACCACGCCGGTGTTGGACGCCAGCCCGAAAGCCTCGCGAATTTCGGCAATGGTGGGCACAATGTTTTCTTGCGTGAGATGGTCGCTGATGAAGTCTCGAATCTCGGATTGCCGTGCCGTGAGTGTTTGTTTCATGCCTGCCCTCGTCTTCCAATAAAAAAGCCAATACCGTAATTTAATACAGTATTGGCCTGGATGGCAAGTCTGGCTTTCTGAAGGCCGGACGTTACGGCATTTGAATGCGACTGCCTTCGCCGCCGCCACCACCACCACCACCACCCGCACCGCCTTGCTGGGCTTGCTGCTGGCGCTGCATTTCTTCGATTTCCTTCATTACGCGCTCGGCTTCGGCCTGTGCGGCCTTGGGGAAGGCTTTCATTGCATCGGGCAGGTTTTTGGCGTCGAGTTCAAAATTCAAAGGCATCGGGCCGGCGGGGCTTTGCAGGCTGGTCTGGCCGTGATAAATCACTGCGCGCTTGTCATCAGTTTCACCCTCGGGCGTTACCGGGGTAAAGCGGCGCACGGAGCCTACACGCAGGTCGGAGAAGACCTCATCGCGATACATATCGTCGGTAGTGAGCTCGATTTCGGGGATGTTTTCGTTGGCCATAGTCAACTCATTCAGTTAAAAAGTGGCGCCTAGCATAAACGTTAAAGGGCCTGCTGAAAAACACAGTTTTTTAGCAGGCCCTGCTTGGCGCAGGGATGTGCCAACCCCTAAAGACACGGCCCGGCTAGGTTTGACCGCTTATGGCAGTTCTTCGACCTTGATCAACACGCTGTAATTGGTACTGGATTGCGCGCTCGTCGTGCTGCCAATACCGGAACTTTGCACACTCTGTTGCTGAACCGCACCGCCGATATCCACCCACTCGCCCAGGCGTCCGCTTACGCTGGTGGTTAGCCTTTGTATATCTACAACGCCAAAATTTTTTCCAGAGTCGTTGCGAATGCTGGCTTGCTGCGGCGAAATATCAAGCGTGAATTGCTGGCCGTGTACGCGCGGCAGGACGCGAAAACCGGTGGTCACTTCCTGAATTCCCTGCTGTTCGATTACCACCGGCCAGCCAACGGACGGAAATACGCGGCGTTCTACAACCGGGCGTTCCTGTCCGACCTGAATTAACGCCGAACGCCCTTCCAGCACGCGCAGCTGCTGGGTGCTGTTGTGTTGCCTGCGGCTGTTTGAGTCGCTTACGCCGCCGCGTACTACGTTGCCTTTCCCATCGCGCACAATCACGTTGGCATCTTTGCGTCCACGGGGAGGTATGGCGATGCGGGCGTTATCGTTAGCTGCGCGTCCGGAGATACTGGCGGATTGACGCGCATCGGTTAAGTCTGCCCCCTGTTTAACGCTAATCAGAAGTTGCCGGGGCGCGGTGTCGAGTTTGCTGATTACATCGCGAATATCGCGAATATCGCGCATGCGTTCGGGCGTGGCGCGCACGATTAATTTGTTGTCGCTGGCGCGCACCACGCCTTCCGGGGCGGCTAACGGGGCGACTACTTCTACCAAATCCGCAGCCAGGCGGTGATTCAGGGCGAAGACCTCTACCGCGGTTTGCTGGGCAAACAGACAAACCGACCAGCACGTAAAAAACACATATGACAGCGCGCATAAGCCACCAGCGAAACTGTGAACACGGCCTACAGCATCACATATTCCGGCCGACGCTGCCGCTGCGACTGGTTCAGGCCAGGTCGCGCCAGGACAGCATCAAGCTGCCAACAAAGCCCACAAGTACCAGCAGCCACAAGGCCGCGCCGCGCACAATGGGGTCTGGCGCGGTTAAAAACAGGCTGTACAGGGACAACGCCAGCAGAAAAAATACGCTCAGGGTTTTGCTGTTCATCACTCTCACTCCTTTTCGGTGGGTGACAAACAGACTAAGGGCGGTGGTGGGTCAAAATACGACCCAGTGACCTATCTGACATTTATCGCGAATTCAGTAGTCATATTTCAGCGTGCCTGCTAGTCTGCCGCGTCATGATCGAATCCTGGAAATACTGCCCCACTTGCGGCGCAGCTGTTGAGCGCAAGATACCGCCCGGCGATGACCGTGTGCGCCACATTTGCACGCGCGATGGCGAGGTGTTTTATTTCAATCCGCGCGTGGTGGTGGGTTGCATCGCTGAACACGCGGGCAAAATCCTCATGTGCCGGCGCGCGATTGAGCCGCGCTCTGGCTTCTGGACACCACCGGCCGGCTTTCTGGAACTGGGGGAAAGCGCCGCCCAGGCCGGCGTGCGCGAGACGCGTGAGGAAGCGATGGCCGAGGTCGAGATCGGCGAATTATTCACCTTCGTGAATGTATCGCACATCGGCCAGATTCATATGTTTTACCGTGCAACGCTGAAAACACCGGTGTTCGATGCCGGCCCCGAAAGTGCCGAAGTCATGCTAATGGATGAAGCGGATATCCCGTGGCAGCAGTTAGCCTTCCCCACCATCTATCTGACCCTGCAACACTACTTTGCAGACCGCAAGGCGGGCCACTTTTCGTTGCATGATGAAGATTTACAAAAAGACTCGTGGAAACACATGAAGCTGGATATAAAGCCCGAACAGCCCACCTGATAACTGTTAAACTCCCGAGATAATCTGTTACGCGGAGACGCTAGGCCATGACCTTTGTTGTTACCGAAAGCTGCATCAAGTGCAAATACACCGACTGCGTGGAGGTGTGCCCAGTGGATTGCTTCCACGAGGGGCCCAATTTTCTGGTGATTGATCCGGATGAATGCATCGACTGCACCCTGTGCGAACCGGAATGCCCGGTCGAGGCGATTTTATCGGAAGATGATTTGAGCGAGGACCAGCAACCGTTTCTCCAGATCAACGCGGAACTCTCGGAAAAATGGCCGGTGCTTACCGAGATCAAGCCCGCCCCGGAGGATGCCAAGGAATGGGGAGACGTGCCGGACAAGTTGCAATATCTGGAGCGCTAAACTGTCCCCTATCGGCTCGCCTTCTGGGCGACATCTGCGCCGGTAATCTGATCAATAACGGTTGAGATCGGCTGCGTCAGACGCAACAGGCGGCCGTCTTCGGTAATCAGGCTCGGCGTGCCGCGCAGTTTCAAAACGTCCCAGGCGAGCGCGAATTGTTCGTCTACCGGGTTTTCGCAATCGGCTTTTGCGCGTAGGGACTTACCCTGTTTGGCGCGCGTCAGGGCGGCTTTGCGATCATCCGAACACCATACGGCTTCAGCCTTTTTGTAGGCCTTTGAACTCGGCCCGTCGAGCGGAAAAAACATATATCGCACTTCGATGCCGGCATCCATGAAGACCTGCAACTGGCTGTGCATCAAGCGGCAATAGCGGCAATCCACGTCGGTGAATACCATAAGCGTATGGCTTGGATTTTCCGGCGAAAAGATCAGCATTTTTGACTCGTCCATCGCCGCCAGTTTGGACAGCCGCCACTCTTCGCGAGCCTGTTCAGCCAAGTTCTGGTCGGTATTCAGGTCGATCAGATCGCCGTCCAGCAGATAGCGCTCATCCGCGGTGATGTAGCCGACCACGCCGCCCTGGGATATCTGGAAAATACCCTCCACCGGCGTGGCGGTGATGTTCTCGGGCTGCACGCTGGGGAATTTCTTTGCGATTTCAGCGCGGAATGCGGGGTCATAAAGATCGTCCGCGAAGGCTACGGCGCTGGCGGTGGCCAGCGCCAAAAAATAAATCAGTGGTTTCAACATGGTGCCTCTAAGACCGTGAATCGGGTGCCGCGTTCAGCCGCGCGGATGGTGCTGCTCATGCAGCGACTGCAGGCGCGCCCGCGCCACGTGCGTGTAAATCTGTGTGGTGGATAAATCCGCGTGCCCCAGGAGCATTTGCACCACGCGCAAATCCGCACCGTGGTTGAGCAGATGCGTGGCAAAAGCATGGCGCAGTCCGTGCGGAGAAAGATCGCTACGGATGCAAGCTATCTTTGCGTAACGGCGAATCAAATGCCAGAAGTTCTGGCGCGTCATGCTGGAACCGCGACGGGTGACAAATAGCGAATCGCTGCGCGCATTGCCAAGCAGCAGTCCACGCGCTTGGCGAAGATACCGCTGCAACCAGTCCTGTGCGGTTTCGCCCACCGGCACCAGGCGCTCGCGCCCGCCCTTGCCCAGCACCATCACCACTCCCTGGCGCAGGTTGACCTGATGGATGTCCAGACCCACCAGTTCGGATACGCGCAGCCCGGTGGCGTACATGAGTTCCAGCATGGCGCGGTCGCGCAGGCCCAGATCGGCATCGGTGGCGGGCGCTTTCAGCAAGCTTTCCACGTCCGCCTCGCTCAGGGTTTTGGGCAAAGAACGGCCTATCCGCGGCATTTCTATCAGTGCTGTCGGGTCATCATCCCGACGTTTTTCGCGTACCTGATGCCGGTAATACCGGCGCAGGCTGGAAAGCCGGCGCGCGGCGGTACGCGCGCTACTGCCCGGTGCGTTGCACTCGGCCAGATAGTCGAGTAAATCCTCGCGTCGTGCCTGCGCTACCGGCCGCCTTTGCAACAGCCAGCGCGCGAATTGAACGAGGTCAGAGCGGTACGCGGCCAAGGTGCGGTCCGCCAGGCCGTATTCAGCCCATATCGCATCCAGAAAAGCCTCGATCTCGGCTTCGTCTTCGCGGGCAATCGTCACCGTGTCCTGCATGGCGGGCAGCGTATACTAATGGCCGCGGTTTTTCCCGTCAGGTTGATAGTTTAGTCATCTAACTGAAGCGTAGAAAATTTAAACCACAAAGAACACAAAGAACACAAAGGACACGAAGGGTTTGGCAGTCTTTACTTTGTGTTCTTTGTGTTCTTTGTGGTTAATATCTCATCCATCAACACAGAACTGCTTTATGTCGCATGCGCCATCACCGCTGGAACGCTACCACGCGGACCTGAAAAATCCGGACTTCCAGAAAGACCCGGCGCAGGCGCGGGCGGTGGATGCGTTGCAGGCGATTTATCAGGAACTCATCGACACCCCGCCCAGCCGTTTGCGTCGGCGTGGGTGCCGGTGCGCGGGCTGTATTTATGGGGCGGCGTCGGCCGCGGCAAAACCTATTTAA
>JBDNIO010000216.1:0-5696 GCA_041688215.1 Salinisphaeraceae bacterium
TGGTTCGGCCACAAAATCCTGCGTGGTCGTCTGATCCGCCACAACCGAGATGTTGCTGGGCTGGACGAATACAGTTGCTTCGTCGGTTTCCGGCTCGTCGGTAAGCGACTGGCAGGTGAAGGCGATGCTGTAGGCTCCCTCAGCGACAAAGCCGACGGTGTATTCGTAGTTACCGCTGGTGGTGTTTAGAACTACGTTAGCTGCGGTCAGCGGGTTTACTTCGTCTACATCGCCGTCGCTGTCGTCGCTGGCGTGGTCGGGATCGCCGCTGGCATCGAGGTTAACATCGCCCACGACGGCATCAACGCCAGTATAAAGATAAACCGCATTGCCCTCGCCGGCGCCTGCGTTTGCTGCCAGATCATTGGTGCAGCTGGCATCGTTTACCAGGCTACTGTCTACGGTGCCTACAACCGTACCTACCTCTACGTTATTAATTAGACGCAAAGACGGGCGTAACAGGTAATCGCCATTTTGGCCCAGGGGCTGGGTTAGCGCTTGACGTAACTGAAAGTCGATAGTGAAATCAACATTGCCACCGGCCGGTACCGTAAAGCCGGAGCTTAGCTGCAGAAAGCGGCGGTTGTTGCCGTTGCCCTGCTGGCCGGGGATTATCAGGTTTTGTCGAGCGCCGTCGTCTTCTTCTACAAACGAATTCGGGTCATTGGGCACTACGAATAAGCGCACAAAATTATACTGCCCGGCCGGCACTTCGGTATCGTCAAGAATAAGCGCGGAGTCGGTGCCTTGCAGATCAAGCAAGTTAGGAATAACCCGGGGCTCATCGAATTCAATCATAATGCGTTCGCCGTCCTGGGGTTGGAGCGCGATGGCATCGAAAGTAACCTGCACACCGGTAACGTTGTCTACCGGGGCGTCGGTAGCCGCAAAAGACGCCGTGCCAGTTGACGCTCCGCCACTGCTGCCACAGGCGGTCAGGGCCAGGCCGGCCAGCACCGATAATAGTATGTTTGGAATTACATGATTGGACATAAATGCTCCTTGTTAGATTGGATTATCCCTTGGGTACACGTATCCAGGTTCAAAAAGGTTCCCTTGACCGTGAACTTTCCGCTTAGGCGCTAATTAAATGCCCGCCCCACGGACAGCAGCACTTCGGTGCGCTCGTAGTCGAAACGGTTGAAATTGGAGTTGTTGTCCCGGTAGTTGGCCTCGATGCGGCCAATCCATGCGCGGCCTAATGGATGGAAAAGGCCGATACGTATGGATAATCGGTCGTCCTTGCGCTTACCGGCCGAGACAGCATCGCGTACCTCGGCGTCCTGATACTCGCTCAAGCGATAGTCCAAGCCTGCCTGCCCGCGCAGCTGCCCGACAAGCGGACGCTCTAAATCCGCCGAAAATTCATGCCGCAGGGGCGAAACACTGAAAAAGTCATCGTCAACGCTTAAATCATCGCGATCGTTGTATTCAAACTGGTAGTGGGTGCGCCAATGCCACACGCCGACAAATCCCTCCAGGCGTAATCGTGTATCCGCCTGCCAGCCGGTAAGAAACCCAAAGCCATTGCCGTTGTCGCCGTCAAAGTACTCGACACGCGCCCGTAGATTGAGAGCGAGATCGCGGGTCAGATTTCGCTCTCCATTCGTCTGCAGGCGTATGCTGTTGCTAAGCGTATCGCCGCCAAGCCGCAGTTGATTAAAGCCCAGTTGGTAATTATTGCGCCATGCGCCCGCCTGACGATAGTAGGCCCCGCCGAATGTGCCGGAGAATATGTCCTCGTCATCAAGATCGAGAAAATGGCTGATGTAAGCGTTGCCGAATACGGCAACACCATCCTGGCGGTCGCCGCTTAACCAATACCGCCCGGCCACCAGTGCACCAATTACGGCGTCGCCTTCGCGTTGACTATCTGGGCTCAAGATGTCCGTACCCTCGGACAGACGCGGGTTGCTGTCGTAACCGGAAAATGCCTCGACATAGGCGGAGTATGGGATTGACGCGACCGCTTTAAGCTCCAGTTGACGCGCCGCCAGGCGTTTTAGTTTAGTGGTGCCTGCGCCGTCATAGGCGTTCTGAAACCGGTCCCGGGCAGCGCTCTTGTTGCCTGCCGCCTGTTCTACCAACCCAAGATTGTATTGGCTAAGAGCACGCAAGCCCGGCGTTTGTGCCGCACGTTTAAATGACTTACGCGCCAATTCGTAACGACCCGTTTTGTAGTAGGCAACGCCTAAATTGTGATGCAGCGCCCCCGTGGTAAGACCCTGCTGATAAGCTTCGCGGAAATGCCGGATAGCCTGTTCATAATCGCCGCTCTGCGAGGCGGAGACCCCGGCTGCGAAGGCGTTCGCCTCAGAGCTGGCATGAACCACAGTGGCAAATACCCCGCTAATAATGAGCAAACTGAGCGCCCACCCAGCGCGAACAGGAAAACACCAGGGTCGTTTATTGCGCATAGATCACTGCCACGGTTTCGAAACCCAATTGGGCTAGGTGTTTATCCACCCATAATAAAAAATTCCACGCGCCTTGAAAGGCGCGTGGATAAGATCATACAGACTGTTTTCGGCGATTGGATAACCGACTGGACTCATTGAAGCGGCAAGTTATCGGGGATACCCCCGGCACCCCCGGCACCCCCGGGGCCTACTCCGCCAGGCCGGTCGGGCTGCATGCCTGGGTTGCCATTGCCATCGCGAGCGCCTTCAGATTGATCACGTCCATTGCCACGATCTGGCTGGCGGGCTTCATTGGCACGCTCCGCGCCCCGGTCACTGTTTTCTCTGGCCTGTTCAGACACTTCGTTGCCGAAAGACTGATCGCTTCTGCCGAAAGCCTGATCGCTGGCTGGATCCGGCAACGCGATGTCCTGTACAAACCGCTCTTCGTTAGCGCCGTCGCTGTCTTCGATTACACTCATTGTGACATCGGCATCGACGTCGGCCGCCAGGACCGGCCAGGCCTGCAAAAAGAGAACAAGCATCAATCCTGTGTAAATGTATTTCATAATACTCACCTCTTTAATACAAGCCTGGTTTACAGTCACAGTAACCGATTACTCGGGACGGCCCACGCCTTCCGGCGCATTACCCGCAGCTTCGGGACGTTCGAAAGTTTCAGGACGCTCGGCAGTGTCCGGACGGCCTGCATCGTCGGGCCGTTGGGCATTGTCGGGGCGACCTGCGTTCTCCGGCCGCTGTGCATCTGATCGACTCTGGCCGAATTCGCGTCCATCCGCACGCGCTTCATTCGCGGTGGAGAGACCTTGAGCGGAGTTTTCGCGCGCCTGATCAGAGGCGCCTTCGGGCAAGCTTAACAGCTCTTCTTCGGTGGCTGCCTGGTCATCGCCTACCATTTCCATGGTTTCATCGTTACTTGCCTCACTTCCGGCATCGGCATCGGCATCGGTTTCGGTATCGGCCTGATCGTCGTCTACGGTTTCAACGGTTTCGCCATCAGCGGCATCGGCATCAGCATCGGTGCCGGCATCGGCATCCGCGCTGGTGTCGGCATCGGTGTCCGTGTCGGTATCGGTAACGGTCTGACCGTCATCTACGGTTTCAACGCTTTCGCCGTCAACGGTGCCGACATCAACATCTTCCTGTGCGTGTAACGGGAAAGACATACTTGAAAGACCAAATAACAAAGCGGTTAATGGTGTTAAGTTACGCATAATAATTGCTCCTTATCGTTTGCAAAGTTGCCAAAGTAAATAAAGTTTTCGAATCCCGCCGACCTTGGCGCGGGGGCTCCTGTGGGGTATTGATGCGCACGCGCAATTCCTTGCTTTTACCTGCGATCTGAATGCGCGCGATCAATTCTCCGCTACCGGCGCGCTTGGCGGTCAGCGGTAGCGACAAGCGGTTATTACCGGCAAGAAAATCTGTTTTCCAACTTACAATATGCTGCTTCGGAAAGCCTTTAAGCTCCAAATGCGGCGGCAGTTCGAGGGTTAGTTGTATCTGTTTCAGGTCGCTCGCCGAGGAAACCACGAGTTGCAGGGTTTCGCTGGCATGCAGGGGTAACTGCACTTGTGCGGTGACGGTCTCTGACGCGTCGTATCCACGGGAAACCGAGTCATCCTGAGACAACATCCACGGCAAACCCACCAAAGCCAGCAGCAGGCTCGCCGCCAATGCCATCGGTAGCGCCTTGTGCGTTTTGCGCACTGCGGGTACCAGACCCAAACGCCGATTTAAATCCGCGGGCACAGCCGGCGCAGGTAAGTTGCGCAACCCGGCTTGCAACGCTTGCCATTCCTGCGCCTTCGCTGCGCAGTTAGCGCAACCTTGCAAGTGTTGTTGGAACTTGGCCAACGGCTGGCCGGCGAGTGAGCCATCCAGCCATTCCTGCATCAGCTTATTTGTGTGTTCGCAATTCATTCTCATATTCCTCGCCCTTAACACGTTCGCCGAGATCAAAAGGTTCCATCGGAAAGCAATTCCCGAAGCCGCCGCCGGCCGCGATGCAAACGGGATTTCAAAGTGCCTGATGGCAGCGACAACAGGTCTTCTAGCTCGGTCAAGCGATAACCTTCAACATCGTGGAGCACAACCACGTCGCGCTGGTCTGGATTGATCTGATTAAGTGCGGCCTGGAGCCTGCGCGCTTCGAGATGCCGCTCAGTCAAGCGTTCAGGTTGTAGAGATTCCTGGCCGACGATACCGTCAATAAAGGCGGGGTCGGCCGATTCAAAACCAAGCTCCGACTCGAGCACCGGTCGGCGCGCCGAGCGGCGATGGCTATCTACATACATTCGGTACAACACCCGGGTCAGCCAGATCGCCGGTTTGTCGAGCTCGGCAATCTCGTCGACCCGGGCGTACAGCTTTATCACTAATTCCTGCAATAAATCTTCGGCGTCGGCCTCACTGCGGGTTAGCCGAAAAGCGACCCGGTACAGGTGCGGAATATGCGGTTGCAATAGCGTCGACAGTTCATTAGCGCCGCTGCTGTTCTGCCACAGTGTCAAGATTGCCGCCATTTATCTAACACGCCCCGCGCCTGTAAAAGGTTCCCGACATTCGCCTTATGCAAAGTAGCTGAGTATGGTGCAATCTATCCAAGACGTGTTGCACGACCCCTATATGCGGAGCGGATAGAAAAGTTTAAAGTTAACAACATTCCTCGCCGCGCCAGGCCTTACGTCCCTCAGCAGCGATAAGCGGTAGCATCGCAAGCGCGGCCACCGGGTCGGCCCACCACCAACCGAACAAAGCATTCAGGCCTAAACCGACCAGCAATATCCACGACAAATACACACACAAATCCGTTTGCCGCGCGTCGGACGTCATGGCGTGACTGCCGATTTCGCCTGCCACGCCGCGCTTGGCGTTCGCCAATATGGGCATGACGATTAACGACAGAACCGCGATAGCGATGCCCACATACGATGCCTCCGGCGCTTGCCGCCACCACAGATCGCTGCCGGCGTCGATCAGCACATAGCCTGCCAACAGGAAGAAGCAGACACCCACCAAGCGCTGGGCCAGGCGTTCTCTGGCTTCGCTCGCGTCGGCGAGGCCCGCTTTGATACTTCGCTGCAATACCGTGTCTGGCCGCGCAAATTGCAATCCGGCACCCCCGGGTTCGTGTATGCCCTGCTCGAATCCAATCTCGTGTATCGCGAGCGCAACGACATCGGCAGCGGTACCGATCGCGACTCGGGTGGCGCGCAATGGCTGTTGGCGCCAGGCCTGCAATATATCGGCCGGCGCTGGATTTTCGAGGGCACA
>JBDNIO010000217.1:0-16304 GCA_041688215.1 Salinisphaeraceae bacterium
ACTGCTGGAGGCTAACGTTCAGTCGCCCTACGGGCTCCTTCCCGTTAGCCTCCAGCAGTCTGATAACCCTCCCGCTTAGTAACGCCCCACTTCACTCACAAACTTTCTAGTAGAGGCGACATCTATCCTGACACCGGGGGAAACCGGGGTCGGCGCCATCCATGACCTGGGCTCGACGCAGAGGCGCCACCTCATCAGCGGAGATGTATTGCCACACGCCAAGTTCGCGCAGCAGTCGCATGGATGCGTGCGTGAGCGCGATTTCTCGCCCATCGAACTCAGGCGAGGCCAGTGCCGCTGAGGTCTGACACTCGATCAGATCGACTTCCATCCCGCGCGCGGCCAGGGCCAGTGACAGGCACAGCCCGATTGGGCCAGCGCCAATAATCACGACATTGCTCTGCATATTGCTATCTCCGGCAGTGGGTTGGGTGTTCGCAGTGGCCGACCAGCATCACGGGTTTCCACGACAGTTTCCTTGACCTTGGTCAATATTCATCACCTTCACCCAAGGGAGGGCTGAAGCCACTACGAGTGGGTTAAATCGTGTGCGAGTAGCGTGTACTCGGCCCAGCTTGCGAGACAACATGACGGCTTTAGCTTGTTGACCTGGGTCAAGGCATGCGGTTTGTATGTAACATAGCCTGTATACTGACCATGATGGATTGAAGTCTCCGAGTGTCGGACGCCTAAAGCCGTTTTTTTTGCGGCTAGGGTGTCGGCACCGCCGTTCGCCGGGAGGGTCCCGGTGAGCGGCCAGGGTGGTACGGGGAAACCCGGCCGCCTCCCGGCTTGGAAAGGAGTCGTATGAAAGAACTTGAAGACCGCTTTGGTCGGCGCTTTGCTTATTTGCGCCTGTCGGTCACCGATGTCTGCAACTTTCGTTGCGAGTATTGCCTGCCCAACGGCTACCAGGGCAAGCCCACCGGTTTTCTTGGTCATGACGAGATTCGCCGACTGCTCGCCGGCTTTGCCGAGCTGGGCATCAGGAAACTGCGCATCACCGGCGGCGAGCCGTTGGTGCGCCACGACGCGGTGGATATCCTGCGCACGGCGGCTTGCACCCCCGGTATCGACAAGCTGGCCCTGACCACTAACGGCTACAACTTGGAAAAGCTTGCTGTGCCGCTGCGTGAGGCCGGACTGGATGCGGTCAACGTTAGCCTCGACAGTCTGAATGCGAACAACTTTGAGCTCATCACCGGCGATAAGCGCCACACGCAGGTAATCGCCGGTATCGACGCCGCTCTGGACGTGGGTATCAGTACGGTCAAGATCAACACCGTACTGCTAGCTGGGCAGAATGACAGCGAAGTGCCGGACTTCATCGACTACGTGCGCGAGCGCGACATTACCGTGCGCTTTATCGAGCTGATGCAGACTGCGGATAACCGGGATTACTTCAAGCGCCGTCACGTACGCAGCGCGGATATCGCCAAGCAGCTTACCGAGGCCGGCTGGACGCCGATGGTACGTGGTGACACGGCCGGCCCGGCGGTGGAGTATGCACATCCCGACTACCGCGGCCGGATCGGCCTGATTTCTCCCTACGCCACCGGGTTTTGCGACGGTTGCAACCGCCTGCGAGTCACCGCCCGCGGTGGGCTGCGGCTGTGTCTGTTCGGCCACGGCACCCATGATCTACGTCCCTACCTGCAGGACGATGCCGACAAGGACAAGCTCAAGCAGGCGACCTTCGATGCCATGTTCCACAAACCTGTGTCGCACTTCCTGCATCAGGGTGACTACGGGGACACCCCGCACCTGGCGGCCACCGGTGGCTGACGCGATGATCACACGCAACTACCGCATGATTGATGTGGGCGCTAAGGCGGTGACCCGCCGCCGTGCGCTAGCTACTGGGCGCATTCGCGTGGGC
Organism: Salinisphaeraceae bacterium; assembly: GCA_041688215.1. Taxonomy (GTDB): domain Bacteria; phylum Pseudomonadota; class Gammaproteobacteria; order Nevskiales; family Salinisphaeraceae; genus JBDNIO01. The sequence continues at coordinate 1,880 of JBDNIO010000217.1, forward strand.
TCAGCGGTGCTCGCAATGCTCGAGCGCGGTGCGCTGCCCAAGGGGGATGCGTTGGCGCTGGCCGAAGTGGCGGCGATTATGGCCGCCAAGCGCACCCCGGAGCTGTTGCCGCTATGTCATCCGCTGATGCTGGATCACGTCAGCGCCGTATGTCGTCTGGATGCCGCCCAGCAGGCCGTGTGGGTCTACGCTACCGTCGTTACCAGCGCGCGTACCGGCGTAGAGATGGAGGCGCTGACCGCGGTCAATGTGGCACTTTTAACCATATGGGATCTGGCCAAGCCGATCGAGCCGGCGCTGGCCATTGACGGCATCCGCCTGCTGCTCAAGGAAGGTGGAAAATCTGGCCGCTGGATCCATCCGGATGGTCTGCCGCCAGGAATGGACGAGTTTCTCGACAGCGAATCAGCGGTTGTTTAACCGTGAAGGTGACACTGCAACCTGACGCTACCGCCATACCACGCCCACGGCTGACCCTGTCCGAAATATCCGGCAGCTTGGGTGACTTGGGTACCTTTCTACCTTTGACCTTAGCCCTGGCAGTAGCCTGTGGTGTGCCACTGGCGGCATCGTTCTTCGTGGCCGGTGTCGCCCATCTGGTCACCGCCTGGCGTTATCCCATCCCGATCCCGGTGCAGCCGATGAAGGCGATTGCGGCACTTGCTATCGGCGGTGGCCTAGCTGCGGACGCGATCTATCTGGCCGGACTGATGATGGCGGCCATCCTGCTGCTGCTGGCGGCCACCGGTGGCGCCGAGCGACTACAGTCTCTGATTCCGCTGGCACTGGTGCGTGGTTTGCAGCTCGGCCTCGGTGGGCTACTGGCTTGGCGTGGACTGGAATGGCTGGTTCCGGGGCTGGCCGGATCGCATGGATTCTTGGTGCTGGCGGCGTTGGCCATTGCGGGGCTGAGCCTGCGCTGGCGCTTTCCTTCCGCGCTGATCATCGTGCTCGGCGGTGTGATCCTGGTCTGGCCGCAGATTCAGGTTGCTGGGTTTTTGACCTGGTGGCCCTCCGCAGCTCTGCCCGATGTTGGTGCTTGGCGCGACGCCCTGACCCTGACCGCTGCGCAACTTCCCACCACCCTGCTCAATTCGGTGGTGGCGGTGGTAGTGCTTTCGCGTGATTTGTTTCCGAAGCTGCCGTCCACCACAGTCACTGCGCGTGGGCTGTGTATTACGGTGGGTGGTTTGAATATTTTTGCTGCACTCTTTGGGGGTACTCCCGTATGCCACGGCAGTGGTGGGCTAGCCGCACAATACCGCTTCGGCGCACGCAGTAATGTGGCGTTGTGGTTGTTGGGTGGACTCAAGATCAGCCTGGCGCTGGTCGCCGGCGGTAGCCTTGCGGCTCTGGTTACGGTCTACCCCAAGCCGCTACTGGGTGTGCTGGTGCTGATCTCGGGCCTTGAATTGATGCGTGTAGGCCTGCGCGACGCCGGCCTGCGCGGCCGGCCGGTGGCCGCGTTGGTGGCGGGTGGCGTACTGTTTCAGCAGACGATTGTCGGGGTCGCACTGGGCTGGTTGCTCCACCGCGCGCTCACCCACAGCAAAGTGGCCTGATTCAAGGAGAATAATATCCATGCAACGTGAATTCAGTATCTGTCCCTTCGGGGCATTTCGCCGCTATGGTGAGGGACCAATGACGGTTTCGGTCCCGGCTGGTGCTACCGTCGCCGAATTGCGTACTGCCTTCGCGGCCACACTTCAGGATGACGCCGCTCGCAAGCTGCTCGCCTGTTCCGCATTGGCCACCGACGACGCGCTGCTCAATGAATCGGAGCCGCTGCCGGAGAGTGCGGAGCTGGTAGTGCTGCCGCCAGTCTCGGGAGGTTAGGTCATGGACGGGATTCACGTGGAAGTGACCGGACAGCGTCTGGGTGCCGCTGCCGCCCTGGCGTTTTGCGATGCACCGGGTCACGGCGCCGCCGACCTATTCGTCGGTCGCGTGCGTGATTTGAATCAGGGGCGATCCGTACGTGGTGTCAGCTACGATGTGCATACGGCGCTGACCCGCAAAATCTTTGCGGAAATCTGTGCGGAGGCGCATGAGCAGTGGGGTGGCGGACTGCATTTGTGGCTGTCTCATCGCCATGGCTACCTGGCGGTAGGCGAGGCCAGCGTCATTGCCGCCGCTAGCTCGCCGCATCGGGATGAGTCTTTTTGTGCCTGTCGTTATCTGGTCGAACAGATGAAGCAGCGCGCCCCGATCTGGAAGCAGGAGCATTACGTCGATGGTGACAGCGAATGGATGCAAGGCCATGCGCTGTGTGGTCACGGTTGACGCGGGTCAAGCATGATCCAGCCAAAGACTGGGTGAATCATCGATCTTGACGTGGATCAAGGCATACAAGCTAAAACCGGGCGAGGCTGGCCACGAATTCATCCGCCAAGAGTCTCTATTCGTGAGCCAGCCATATGCCGCACCATCCATCCACCGGGACTGACAGATACCATACTCAGGTGGTCATTGTCGGTGTGGGTCTGGCCGGCCTAGTGACGGCCCGCGAGCTGCTGGACCGCGGCTGCCGGGTACTGATTGTGGACAAGGGCCCCGCCGCTGACTGTGGCGGGCTGGCACGCGAGTCCTTCGGCGGTATTTTGCTGGTGGACACGCCGCAGCAACGCCGCGGCGGCATCCACGACACACCTGAGCTCGCCTTGCGTGATTGGGAAAGCTACGCCGAGTTTGGGGATGAGGATGACTGGCCGCGGCGCTGGGCACGCCATTACTGCGAGCATTCGATCGAGTCGATTTATACGTTCCTGCGTGGTCTGGGGGTGAACTTTCTGCCCGTGGTCAACTGGCCCGAGCGCGGCTGGGAGCGGCCCGGCAACTCCGTGCCGCGCTGGCATATCGCATGGGGTCTGGGCGGCGAAATCGTCGAGCGGTTGTGGGCGAGCCTGACGGCGCACCCGCATCAGGACAAGCTGACGCTGTGCTTCGAGCACGATGTCACCGGTCTTGAAGTTCAAGATGGCCGCGTCTGCGGCGTGTACGGCCGTGACCAGGCGGCGCAGCGGGATTTTCAGGTGACGGCCGAGCACGTGGTCATCGCTGCCGGCGGCATCTGCGGCGGTGATTTGAGCAGCGTGCGCGCCAACTGGTACAAACCCTGGGGCGAGCCACCGAAGAAGCTTTTGAACGGCGCGCACCGCCACGCCGATGGCCGTCTGCATCGGCTGGCTGGCGACGCCGGTGCGAACCTGACGCATCTGGATTACCACTGGCACTATGCCGCCGGTGTGCATCACCCGCGGCAGATGCGGCCCGACGACGGCCTCAGTCTGGTGCCGCCGCGCTCGGCGCTGTGGTTCAACGCTCTGGGTGAACGCATTGGCCCGCCGCCGCTGGTGGGGAATACCGATACCCGCCACCTGGTGGAGACCATCCTGCAGCAGCCGGGCCAGTATTCTTGGAAGGTCATGAATATGCGTATCGCGCGCCGCGAGCTGGCGGTCTCCGGCTACGATTTCATGGACGCCTTTCGCTATAAGCGTAGGGGCGAGCTGTTCTGGCAACTGCTATTCGGCAACCGCAAGCTGGTTCGACGTCTTCTGAGTGACTGCGAGCAGGATTTTGTGGTGGCCGACACACCGGCTGCACTAGCGCAGGCAATGAATGAGCGCAACCTCTACGGACTGAAAGTGGATAGCGAACGCATGCTCACAGATATTCGCGCATACGACGAAGAGATCGACCGCGGCCAACGTTTCTTCAGCGATGCACAGCTACGTCAAATCGCCCACGCCCGTACTTACATGGGCGACCGCTTGCGAACCTGCCGTTTCCAGAAGATTCTGGATCCCGCTGCAGGGCCGCTGATCGCCATCCGTGAGTTCATCCTCAGCCGCAAGAGTCTGGGGGGGTATCCAAACCGATCTGGACTGTCGGATACTGGCACGCGACGGCACCGCAATTCGCGGCTTCTACGCCGTGGGCGAGGCGGCCGGTTTCGGCGGCGGCGGCAGCAACGGCAAACGTTCGCTGGAAGGCACTTTTCTCGGCGGCTGCATACTCACCGGGCGGCGGTTGGGGCAATCCATCGGTGGAGGTAACACAACATGACCGAGCACACAGAATCAGGCGCAGCGTCGGCCGGAGTCACGCGCCTGAAGGGGCGCCATAGCGGTGCCTGGCTGGCACGCTACGCCCTGGAGCAGATGCCCGTCAGCCATGCGTTCGGCATTCCTGGCGTACACAATACCGAGCTGTACGATGAGCTCGGACGCTCGGACAAGATCACGCCGGTACTGGTGACGCACGAAGGCGGCGCGGCATTCATGGCTGATGCTATGAGCCGCAGCGCACCCCCTCGTATCGGTGTGCTGCTGATTGTGCCGGCAGCCGGCCTGACCCACGCCATGAGCGGTATCGGTGAGGCTTATCTTGACGGTGTGCCCATGCTGGTCATCACCGGCGGGGTACGCACGGATGTGCCGTACCGCTACCAGATTCACGAGGTGGACCAGCAGCAACTGGCCGCCAGCCTTACCAAGAAGAGTTGGCGCATCGAGCGTCACGAAGACATCGTGCCGACACTGTTTGCCGCCTACCACGAAGCCGTGTCGGGGGTGCCCGGACCGGTGCTCGTGGAGATTCCTGTCAACATCCAACTCTTTCAGGCCGCGGTGGAGGAACTGCCGGCGTTTGAACCGGCTGTGCCACCGCCGCTGTCCGCGGACGCTGAAAAGCAGTTGGCCGAGGCGGCGCGGCGCCTTTACGATGCCAAGCGACCCGGCCTGTTCGTGGGTTGGGGCGCGGTGGATACAGTGCCGGACCTGGTCGCCATCGCTGAGTACCTGGGTGCGCCAGTTAGTACCACATTGCAGGGCATGAGCGCCTTCCCGTCGGATCATCCGCTGCACACGGGCATGGGCTTCGGCCCAGCCGCCACGCCGGCGGCTCACAATGCTTTCAAGGACTGCGACTGCCTGCTGGCGGTGGCTACACGTTTTGCCGAGATCCCCACCGGCAGTTTCGGCGCCGAGGTTCCCGAGAACCTGATCCATATTGATATCGATCCGCGGGTGCTGGGCCGCAACTACCCGACCGCTGTCGCGATTGCGGCGGACGCACGCAGCGCCGTGCCCGCACTGCGCGAGAAGCTGAAATCGCTGGATGAAGCCCACAGTGAGCGGCGCGAAGATACAGCCAGGCGCATTGCCGAGGACAAATACCGCTACCGGAAGGAGTGGTACGCACGCAGCAATGAGCGGGTCAACCCGGCGCGCTTCTTCGACGCCCTACGTGAACAACTGGCGCCGGAGGCCATCGTTGCCGTGGATGACGGCAACCACACCTTTCTAGCCGCAGAGTTGTGGCCGGTGTTGAAGCCGCGGACCTTCATCTCACCCACCGACTTCAACTGCATGGGTTACTGCGTACCGGCGGCGATCGGTGCCAAGCTGGCCAACCCCGAGCGTCAGGTGGTCGGCATCGACGGCGATGGCGCCTTTTTGATGACCGGGCTGGAGTTGCTCACGGCGACCACGCAGGGCGCAGGGGTTGTGATCTTCGTGTTCTACGACGGCGAACTGTCCCAGATCTCCCAGGGGCAGCAGATTCCCTACAACCGCAAGGTCTGCACTGTACTCGGTGATATTCGGTTGGAAGGAGTGGCCACGGCGACTGGCGCGTATTACCTGCGCATCGACAACGACGGGGCCATCGCCGAGGGTATCCGTGAGGCACTCAAGGTGGCCGCCAGTGGGCGGCCGGTGATTGCCGACGTACGCATCGATTACGGGAAGCGTACGCGTTTTACTAGCGGGGTGGTGCGCACGGTACTGAAACGCTTTCCCCTTGGGGATCGTTTCCGTTTTATCGGCCGCGCCTTATCTCGTCGGGTGACTGGCTGAAGTTAGCTGTTGTCGTAACGGTTCAAGTCGCCTCGTTGTAGCCGAGTAGGGCCAGACCGTCGTTTAGATGCTCGGATAACTGCGGATGGCTGATCAGATACTCGGCGGTGTGCCCATTCCAGTTGCGGCGCGCTTCCGCTACCGCCGCCGGCCATTCATCGCGGCTGAAATCATTGCGTCCGAGCCAGTAGAGGGCGACCAGATGCTGCTGCTGATCGTGCGTCAGGTCCTCAATCGCTGCTCTGAATTCAGTAATGCCCATATCATCTCTGTGATTCGCCAGCAGCCGCGTCACCCAGTCACCATAGAGCGCAGCATCTCCATCATCTCCCTTGTCGGATGAGACAACATTATCTTGAGCCTGGAATTCACGTGCCAGCTCCATGATAAAGCGCACAGATTGAGGGTCGACATGTAACATGGTTGCTCCTTGTTATTCAGCCACCCTGATAGAACTTGGTTTGGGTCGGCGGCGTGATTCATTAAAGATCAAGAGTCACCACCAAGCCATGACCTGCATCAAGAAAACAATGTAATCCCCGTAATTAAGGAAGCCATGGTCGAATCGTATCCGACGTCTCAGTCAGATCCAATCGGAGCTAGTGAGTGCGATCTGGCGCCACCGTTATGAATTTTTGACGTATACAGGATTGCGGACACGTCGCGCTGCAAGGCTACTACTCAGCAAAGGCTGCAGAGTCTCTCTATTCGGGCAGAATCCATAGTCGTTGGCATTTAGCACCGTGCATTGCTGCAGATGTTCGCAGTGCTGGGCATGGGGGCAGACCTGGCAGGTTGCAGTGAGCTGCTTGATCTGAGCGATATCCTGACTATGCATGAAGGTGTAGGGGTCGATGCCAAAGCGGTAAAGTACCTTGGGGAGGCGAGTACGGAAGAACCGGGTCCCCTGGTACAGGCGCACCAGGAAAATGTCTTCGTTGGCATCGCGAAACAACAATATGCCCAGCAGGATGATCATTCCCCATATCAGCACGTTCAGGATAATGACCGTCATTGTCCATGTCCTGGTAAGCATCGTCGTAGTTCCTTAGCCGTGCCATGAGCGGTACTAATAGTACCATCCATCGCGGCGCCAGAATCCTTGACCCAGGTCAAGATCAGGGTATGCCGCCGGGTCCGTGCCCTGGAGTGATTCAGATGACTTTGGAGTAGGGCATCGCGCCATTCTGCGGCTGCAAATAGGCATCGAAGGTCATGGCGATGACCCGCAGCAGTAACCGCCCACGGGCTGTGATCTCAATGCCCGTATCTTCTAGGTGCACCAGGCCGTCCGCGGCCAGTGGCTCCAGGGCCTTGAGTTCGGTGGCGAAATAACTGGGAAAGTCGATCTCATGAGCGCTTTCGATGGCCTTGACATCTAGCCTCGGGTTGCACATAAGCGTCTGAATCACGTCGCGCCGCAGCAGGTCGTCGGCATCAAGGCGGACGCCACGTGCCACCGGCAGTCGTTTGTGGTCGATGGCGGAGTAATATGCATCCAGCGCTTTTTCATGCTGGCTGTAGCTGCCCGCCAAGCTTGAAATCGCGCTCATACCCATACCTACTAGGTCACAGTTGCGATGGGTGGAGTAGCCTTGGAAGTTGCGCTGCAGGTTACCTTGTGCCTGAGCGAAGACCAGCTCATCACTGGGCAGGGCGAAATGGTCCATGCCGATGTAGACGTAACCGGCCTGCCCGAGCCTGGTCGCGGCCTGCTCCAGCAGGGTGAGCTTGACCGCTGCGCTGGGCAAATCCGCCGCCCGGATCTGGTGTTGGCCCTTGAACCGTTCGGGCAGGTGAGCGTAGCTGTACAGGGCGACACGGCCCGGGCGCATGGTGCAGACCGCATCTAGGGTCACGGCGAAGCCGGCTGGAGTCTGTCGGGGCAGGCCGTAGATCAGGTCGAAGTTGACCGAACAAAAATCCGCGGCGCGCAGTTGCTCGAGTACCTCGGCCACCATGGTCTGTGGCTGAATGCGGTTCACCGCCTGTTGAACGTTAGCATCGAAATCCTGCACGCCCAGGCTGGCGCGGTTGAATCCCAACTCGGCGAGCAGCTTGATCGATTCGGCATCCACCGTGCGTGGGTCGATCTCCACTGTGAACTCCCGGTCCGGATTGTCACTGAGCCGAAAGTGACGCTTGAGCGCCATCATTACTGCGCGCATCTGCGTATTGGACAGGTAGGTGGGGGTGCCGCCGCCCCAGGCAAGTTGCTCAACCGTCCGGCTGTTATCAAAGCGTGGGCCCTGCAACGCGATCTCACGCAGCAGATGCTCGACATAGGTCTGTACCACGGCAGGCTGACGCGTAATCAGCCGCGTGCAGGCACAGTAGAAGCAGGGGCTGGGGCAAAACGGCAAGTGCAGGTACAGCGACAAGGGGCCGCCTGCGGCGTTGCTGCGTTCGATTTGGGTTTGGTAGTCGGCCTCGCCAAAGTCACTACGAAATTGCGGCGCGGTCGGATACGAGGTATAGCGCGGGCCGTTGGTATCGTAGCGACGGATCAAATCGGTATCGAAATGCAGGGCGTCGGACATCGCACTGACCCTAATGCGGGGTGTTTGCCGATTATCAAGGCTACGCGCCACTGTGGCATTGATGTGGGTCAAGGTTGCGCGGACTCATCACCGGTGCTGCGCAGGAGTTCGGCTTCCAGCGCGCTGCGCTGGGCCGGGGTATTGAGATTGACGAATGCACGGTTGAGATCGTCGCAGGACAGGCGTATCCAATGGTGACGCCGGTACCAGTCCTCCGGCTTGCGCACGCCCGCTTGCAGTGCCGCATCAAGGTCCGCGGCCAGATCACTGCGGATTAATGCATGCAGCGGGTGCGACTGCCCATCCGTGTCCACCGTTACGATATCGGCGCCGGTTTCTACCAGCGCACGGCCCAGGCGCTGAGCCAGATCCGGTGGCAGGAGCGGCGTGTCGCAGGGCACGGTCAGCACATAATCGGATTGTGCGACGCTCAGCGACGCTTGGATACCGGCCAGCGGTCCCATGAAGCCCGGATGACAGTCCGCTACCACGGGTACGCCCAGTGCCCTGTATTCCGTTAGCGAGCGGTTTGCGTTGAGCAGCAGTGCGCCGACCTGTGGACGCAACGCAGCCAACACCCATGCCGCCAGCGGCCGGCCGGCCAGTGGCAGCAGCCCCTTGTCAGCACCACCCATGCGCTGACCCTTGCCACCGGCGATTACCGCGCCCGTGATCCGTGCTCGAGTCAGTCCGCAGGCAGGCGACTGGGTCATTGGTAAATACCGCGTAATCGTTTAGGCGCGGTGGCGATTCAACCGCACTTGGAGTCGCCGCAGTTCAGGCAGGTAAGGCAGCCGTCCATCATCACCATGGCCTTGGTATGGCACTTGCCGCACAACTGTGCGCCCGCGGGAAACGCGGTGCTGCTGTCGTCGCAGTCGGCGGCTGCCTGGTTCTGGGGCTGCCGGGCCTCGTATTCCGCTTTCTTGGTGGCGATGAAGGCTTTCTGATGCGCATCCAGCGGGTCGCTTTCTAGCAGGCCGATATGTCGCAAGTGCTGTTCGATGATCTCGCCGATCTCCGCCACCAGCGAGGGCATGAAGCGCCCACCTTTCCGGAAATAGCCGCCGCGCGGATCAAACACGCTCTTGAGCTCTTCCACCAGGAAAGTGCACTCACCGCCCTTGCGGAATACCGCCGAAATGATGCGAGTCAGGGCCACGATCCACTGGAAGTGGTCCATGCTCTTGGAGTTGATGAAGATCTCGAAGGGCCGGCGTATTTCGTGTTCGGTGCCGGGGTTGAGCACCACGTCGTTGATGGTGACGTACAGGGCGTGCTCAGATAGCGGCGTCTTAACTTTGTAGGTCTCGCCCTCGAGATGTTCCGGGCGCTGGATTTGTTCGTGCATGTGCTCAATCTGCGCGTCGGGTTCGGGCTGCTCTTCGAGTTCCTTCCTGACGACCTGGTAGTCGGTGATCTTGCTGTCAATTTTAATCGGCATGGCTGCCTCCGGTGACGGTAGTCGAATGTTTCAGAAACGGCCGTAATAGCCTTCTTTCAGGGCGTCGAACAAGTTGGCGGCGTTGTGCATTTCACCGTCGTACTCAATCTCCTCGTCGCCTCTAGCCTCGACTACGCTGCCGTCTTCTAGGGTAAATCGGTAGGTGGTGTTTTTGAGATCCTTCTCCTTGACCAGCACGCCCTGGAACGCTTCGGGATTGAACCGGAACGTGGTACAGCCCTTGAGTCCCTGCTTCCAGGCGTAGCGATAGATGCCCTTGAAGTCATCGAAGGCGTAGTCGGTAGGCACGTTGGCGGTCTTAGAGATGGAAGAGTCGATCCACTTCTGCGCGGCAGCTTGAATGTCCACGTGCTGCTTCGGCGTGACCGCGTCGGCGGTGATGAAGTACTCGGGCAGTTGGTGCGCCGCATCTCCCGTATCCGGCGTGGCCTCCGGGTCAACCAGATGGCGGTAAGCGAGCAGCTCGAAAGAGAACACGTCCACCTTTTCCTTGCTCTTGCGTCCCTCTCGGATCACGTTGCGGAAGTAGTGGTGGGCAAAGGACGGTTCGATGCCGTTGCTGGCGTTGTTGGCCAGCGATAGTGAGATGGTGCCTGTGGGTGCGATCGAGCTGTGATGGGTGAAGCGCGCACCGTGCTCGGCGAGCTGCTCGCCCAGTTCGGGGTCGGCCGCGGCCACACGCTGCAGGTACCGACTGTAACGCGCCCACAGTACCCGACCCTTGATCTTCTGGCCGGGTACATAGCCATCTTTCTGAAGCTCGGGGCGCTGACGCAGCATCTCATCGCTGATCTCGAAGTCTTCTTCCATGATCGGTGCAGGACCTTTCTCCTTCGCCAGCGCGATTCCCTCGCGCCAACCGGTAAGCGCCATCTCACGCGCCACCCGTTCGGTGAACGCGAGCGATTCGGGATCACCGTAGCGCATGCGCAGCATGGTTAGCGCCGAGCCCAGACCCAGAAAGCCCATGCCGTGACGACGCTTGCGCTGAATCTCGTCACGCTGGTCGGGTAGCGGCAGGCCGTTGATCTCCACCACGTTGTCGAGCATGCGCGTAAACACCGCCACCACCTTGCTGTATTCGTCCCAGTCGAAGCGGGCCTTGTCGGTAAACGGCTCGCGCACGAAGCGCGTGAGGTTGACCGAACCGAGCAGGCAGGAGCCGTAGGGCGGCAGCGGCTGCTCGCCGCAGGGGTTGGTCGCCCGAATCTCCTCGCAGAACCAGTTGTTGTTCAACTCGTTAACGCGGTCGATGAGGATAAAGCCCGGCTCGGCATAGTCGTAGGTGGCACTCATGATCAGGTCCCAGACATGCCGCGCCTTGACCTTGCGCGCGATGCGGCAGGCCACCAGTCCGTCCGCGCGGGTGACGTAGCCCTGCTTGCGCGGCCATTCGCGCCAGATCACCTGCGTTGGGTCGCCTAGGTCCACGCCATCGGCCAAAGCCTCGGTTTCGCTCAGTGGAAAGGCCAGCGGCCAGTTGTGGTCGCCTTCCACTGCCTGCATGAACTCGTCGGTAATCAGCAGTGACAGGTTGAACTGTCGCAGGCGGCCGTTCTCGCGCTTGGCGCGAATGAAGTCCATTACATCTGGGTGACCGACATCGAAAGTGGCCATCTGCGCGCCGCGCCGGCCGCCGGCGGAAGATACCGTAAAGCACATACGGTCATAAATATCCATGAACGACAGCGGCCCGGAGGTATAGGCACCAGCGCCGGAGACGTAGGCGCCCCTAGGCCGCAAGGTGGAAAATTCATAGCCAATGCCACAGCCTGCTTTAAGCGTCAGCCCCGCCTCGTGTACTTTGTCTAGGATGTCGTCCATGGAGTCGCCGATGGTGGCTGACACTGTGCAATTGATGGTGGAGGTGGCCGGCTTGTGCGCTAAGGCGCCGGCATTGGAGATGATGCGCCCGGCCGGAATCGCGCCTTGGCGCAGCGCCCACAGGAACTTTGTCTGCCATTCCTCGCGTTTCCCCGAGGATCCCTCGGTATCCGCCAGTGCCTTTGCGACGCGTTTGAAGCAATCGTCCACGTTCTGGTCGATGGCATGTCCATCCCGGGTCTTGAGGCGATATTTACTGTCCCAAATATCTAGGGAGGCTGGCTGTAGCGAAATCTGGTTGTGCGCGTTCAAGGGGAAGTTGGCGATTGCAGCGCGAGTCATGTTTGCTCTTGTCGGTGGGGGTGTAAACAATATACGCCACTCTCATCGAGATACTAGATGTTGTGCCTTGATATAAATCAAATACAAGATAATGGGTTTGTGCGCTGTTGTAGTGGTACCCCTTGGTTGGGTTGAATAACCGCCGCTCAAGTGAAATCCTGCGATGTCACGCGATGTGTATGAGCAGCATGGATTAGATGGATTGAATCTTATCCGTAGCGGTGGCGTAGATGTGTCTCAGTTTTGTCTACAGTGCTTTTCCCTGACTGCGATCAGTCATGCCCACGCAGTAGTTCCCAGTAACGCGAGCGGCGGCTTGTACCATCTGGTCGCACGGATAGGCGTTCGCCCATGGGTTGGAAGCCTGCCGCTTCAATGACGCGCGCCGAGCGCAAATTGTCGACCGCCGCTGTGACGCCGATCAAACGTACACCGAAGGCCTGGAACATCCATTCAAAACTGTGCGCCGCTCCCTGCTTGCCCTCGCCCCGACTCTGATAATCGACGCGGTAAGCGCCAGCGATCTCGGCGGCCGAACGCTCCGGCCAGACAGAGAAGAATGAATAACTGCACACGGTGCTGGCATCGTCCATCAGGACCAGGAGAAGACCTTCGCCAATTTCGCGCTGGCGCCTAGCCATAGCAATCCAGTTGGAAATATTGTTTAACGTGAGGGGGCGTGGCAGATCATAGATGGGGTCTGAGACGGCCGGATCGGACAGAAGCGAAAGTAGTCCTTGCGTATGTTCGGGTCCAGCGAGTGCGTAGCCCGGCCCCAGACTCTTTGGATCCGCACACCGCACCGCCTGCCGAATCGCTTGTGCTTCCTCCGAGCTGACGTGCAGGACGGTCAGCGGTGTTGTACTCACAGGTTCATCCTCATCACAGAGGTGGGTGGCAAAGCGGACACTTTTACGACTCTCAGAAGTGGAATATTCTCGCAACAATGAAGGAGGCTATTTCGCGTGAGACTGAATCGTCCCGTCATATCTAGCCATCACTTAGCCATTAGTTGAGGGCATCTTCAACGGCCGTTATTGGCTGCGGATTCAACCGGCATCATTAGGTATTGCCAAGTTATCACGCCGCCTTGCTGATATGCACATCAATGTGCAGGTCATCATAGGGTGTGTGCACGTTGCCACGCTCAGTCACGAACCGGCGCAGCCGGTTCGCCTCTTCCCATGCCGGACGGCCGGCTACACCGGCTGGCAGTTGGAGCAGATCACGGATGATCTGACGCCGACTCAGTCGTGTGTTGGCGGCCAGACCGCAACGATCACGCAGATAAGCGTCGTAGCGCTCGAGCTCACGTTCTACGGCATTGGGCGCCGCTTCGACGAAGGCGAAGCCCGCGGCGATCAGCGCTGGCTGTAGCTGATGCAGAGCCGCCCGGACCTGTACACGGTGACGCTGTACGGGTCGTGGGCAGTCACAACAAGGCAGATGCTCGTCGATAAAGCGAGTGATCGATACAGCGGACAGTGTGTCGCACGTGAGCCCGTGTTCGGTCGTCCACTTGGCGAAGTGCGCGAGACAGCGGATGTGCGCGCGTGAAGTGCGGTCGGAATAGCCGCGTTCGTCAAGCCACCTTCGATAAGGTGTCTCGCATCCGGCCAGCGAGCCGTCGCGCAGCCATCGAGTCTGAGCCGGAGGAAGAGGTGTGGTGGAGCGGTTCATGGGCTGTCCTGTCGTTAAGGGTGACGGGACAGCAGACCTGCACGATTATGTGAAGTCGAGAACGGAAGGGGTGGCGTTGCGAGTAAGCCAGCCGCCGGCAGCGAGCCGATGTTCTTGGCGGACTTCGCGTAATCGAGCACTGCACATAATTGCGGCCCATAGGAATCGCGCGCAGGGCACGCTCCAGATGATTGGTATCAATCGGCACGCCGGGATCTGTCAGATAAACTTCCAGGCCGGTGCGCCGGGCATGGGCATAGCCCAAGGCCGTAGTCAGCGGATTTGACGGCAACAGCGCCTGATCAGTGAGCTTGTCTTGGACCCAGGCAAAAAACTGACACGCCACGGGCTGGGCGTGAGCGCCCCGGTAGCGCTGTTTCGCCGCGCCGGTGAGCTTGGCCTTACGAATATGAGCCTCGGCGGCGTACAGCTGGCCGATCATTTCCAGCGCATAGGCGGCCAATTCGGGCTCAGCATTTTCTGCCTGCACAAATTTACGCCGGGTATGCGCCCAGCACTGGGCATGCGTTAAGCCGGTGGTTTGCGCATAGCGGGCATAGGCGCTATAGCCATCGCTGATGAGTACGCCGTTATCCGGCGGGGATCGGCCCAGGGTATCAATAACATGCAGCTGCCCGCGGGAAGGGTAATACACAAAGCTCACTTCATCTTGCTCGCCGTATACCGGCCAGAAATAGCCCGTCTTCATCTTG
>JBDNIO010000002.1:0-12060 GCA_041688215.1 Salinisphaeraceae bacterium
TGAGCGATGGTCAGGATTGGCTCGAAACTGGAAGTCCGAGCAGTTGGTTTATCTAAACCCCGGCAAACCTGCGAGAATGGAGGTGAATCTCAAACAAAATGTGGCTTAAATAATGCGACACCTTCCTTGACATCTACCGGCTGGAACATGGTGGCCATTGACTGTTACGACAACCGCGATCAGTTGTGGAAGTTCCAGGAAGCGGCCGCAATTCTGTTTCAGCCGCTGTTGATCTCCGGTGGTGTGCCGGACATGATATACGATCTTCAGTCGGGCCTGTACTTCGTGACCGCAATGAGCAACGAAGGTCAGCCCAACGACTTCTCGGTTGAACTGAAAGATCGTTACTTCTCGCCGCAATCGCTCAAACGTCGTACCAGCCGCTAAGCTGAGACGCGCAAGAGTTGACCAACAAAGCCGCGGCTGCTTTTTTACGTTTCAGATCGCAGCAAAGAATCGATGCAAGAGCAGGATAAAAACACGAGCAACAACAAGGCGCCGACCCTTTGGGATACGGTAAAAAGCGTGGCCGCGGCGTTTTTCGGCGTTCAGAGCAACGCCAACCGGGTGCGTGATTTCACCCATGGCAAAGCCTCGCACTTCATCATCATCGGCGTGGTTATGACTGCTGTGTTTGTCATAACCCTGGTCATGATAGTGAAACTGATTCTGTACCTGGCGGGCGTTTAAGGGGTTTAACGGTCCTAACGCTGACTCAGGTGCCGCGTAAAACCGCGTAAGCCTCACGAAGGCATACAATTATTAACACTAAAGGCGCGCGGAGGCACACAGAGGAAAGGTTTCAGGACAACAAAACCCTCTGTGCGCCTCCGCGCGCCTCTGTGTTTTTATAAAGGGTATATGCAGCGCGACATGGCCACGACCTGATTCAGCGTAAGAATCACTACCTGTTTAACCCAGCGCCTTTTTCAGGTTGCTGATGAAGGCGTCAATCTGCTGGGCGAATTCGTGTTCAACAATCGGCTTTATCGCACCCGCAAGAATTTGTGGTGCCGGGACATTTACCAAACCGTCGGTCGTGAGTTTTATCTCGCACCCCGACTCTATGGGTGTGATCGTAAATAAGCCCTGAATATCCGCATTATCCGTATCCGCTTGCAGCGGGGTCCAGGTAATGCAGCCTGCCTCGGGTTCGTAAATATATTGCACGCTGTAGATAACCTGATGCGCGATGCTCTTTACGCCTATCGGCTGTAATTCCCAGCGCCAGCGGTCATCGCCCAGATCCACCAGTTTTTGTATTTTCGTGTAGTGCTTGAGCGTGGCCTGGGTATCCGCACTGACCTGAAACGTTTTCGAAACTTCAATTTTCTTGATTATGTCCCAAACTCAGCTAGCCCGTCATGCCGGAAAATGCGCAGCCGAGCAACGCGAGCTGAGCGAAGCGAACGTCCGGCATCCATGCCCTTTTAAACCCGTGGATTCCGGGTTCACTGAGTTCATCTCGCTGCACTCGGCTACGCGATCCCGGAATGACGGAGTCTCTTGCCTGAGTCAACGTTAGAACCACTTGATGAGGAATAGCTATGTATCCTGCGCCTGCGCAATAGACTTCAGCCGGTAAAGTTCATCCAGCGCCTCTCTGGGGCTGAACGCGTCCGGGTCAATTTTTTTTACGGCGACTAAAAGCGGGTTCTTTCTGCCGGTTTCCGGAATGGGCGGGCGTTCGCTGAACAGCGGTATCTGCGGGGCTGCCTTCTCCGGAGCATGTTTGACACCCTGTGACTCCAGCTCCAACAGATAACCCCTGGCAGCCTGCAACACTTCACGCGGTACGCCGGCCAGTGCAGCGACCTGCAGACCATAGCTGCGTGAGGCGGCGCCGTCTTTCACCGCATGCAGAAACACCAGCTCTTCCCCGAATTCACTGGCGTCAAAATGAATGTTGGCAGCACCGGGCAGGGCCTGCGCGACCGCGGTCAGCTCAAAATAGTGAGTCGCAAACAAGGTGAATGCCTGGTTATTCAGGGCCAGATACTCGGCGCAGGCGCGTGCCAGCGCGAGGCCGTCGTAAGTTGATGTGCCGCGGCCGATCTCATCGAGCAGTACCAGACTATGTGCACTGGCGTGATGCAGGATATTGGCGGTCTCCGCCATTTCAACCATGAAGGTACTTTGGCCGGCGACCAGATCATCGCCCGCGCCGATACGGGTGAATATGCGGTCTACCGGGCCGAGCACCGCACTGTGCGCCGGCACGTAGCTGCCCATGTAGGCCATCAGGACAATCAACGCAGTTTGGCGCATATAGGTGGATTTGCCCCCCATGTTGGGGCCGGTAATCAGCAACATGCGGCGCTCGTCGCTCAGCAATACATCGTTGGCAACGAAAGGGCTTTCCAGCACCTGTTCAACCACGAGGTGGCGGCCGCCGACAATGTTGATACCCGGTGTATCGACTAATTCAGGTGCGCTCAGTTCCAGGCTGACAGCACGTTCGGCCAAGTTGCTCAGTACATCCAGTTCGGCAATGCCGGCGGCGCAGGTTTGCAGTGCCTGCAGCGCCTGCGCAAGCGTATCCAGCAACTGTGCATACAGCTCTTTTTCACGTGCCAGCGCACGCTCGTTTGCGGATAGAACCTGGTCCTCAAAACCTTTCAGCTCCGGGGTAATGTAACGCTCCACCGCCTTCAGGGTTTGCCGGCGCGTGTAGTTGTCCGGCGCTTTATCGGAATGGATTTTGCTCAGTTCTATGAAAAAGCCATGTACACGGTTGTAACCGACCTTGAGCGTCTCCACGCCAGTGCGTTTGCGCTCGCGGGCTTCCAGGTCACGCAGAAACCCGTCGGCATTGCTGGCCAGCTCGGTGAGTTCGTCGAGCTTCTCATCATGGCCGGGGCGGATCACGCCGCCATCGCGTATCAACAGCGGGGGTTCGTCGCGTACGGCGCGGGCCAGCAAGCTGGCCGTTTGCGGGTGGGTGGAAATATTGTTGGCGGATTGTGCCAACAAGGGGCTATCCAGCGCGGTGAGCAGGTGCTGAAGTTCCGGCAGGGTTTCCAGCGCCGCGCGCAAGCCGGTTAAATCACGCGGTCGGGCAGAGCGCAGGGCAATGCGGGCAAGTATGCGTTCAATATCCACAATGCCCGACAATAGCGTGTGAATATCGGCATAGGTGCGGCCCTCATGCAGGGCTGAAAGCGCCTGGTGCCGCGCACGCAAAATCTTGTGATCCCGCGGTGGCCGGGCGGCCCAGCGGCGCAGCGCGCGCCCGCCCATGGTGGTGGCGCAGGCGTCCAGCACGCCGACCAGGGTAAGATCATCCCGCCCGGAAACGCTGTTTTCAATTTCCAGGTTACGCCGGGTTGTGGCATCCAGAATCAGGGCGTCGTCGTGGGCTTCGGTGCGTATGCCGGAAATATGCGGCAGGGCGGCGCGCTGGGTTTCCTGTACGTAGTGCAGCAGGGCGCCAGCGGCGGCAATCGCCGTGGGCAGGTTTTCGCAGCCGTAGCCTTTCAGGCTTTGCACGGCGAATGTTTCCAGCAGCTTGCGCTGCGCGCTGGTCGCATCAAAATGCCAGGGCGGGCGGGCTTTGGCGCCGGTGTATCGCTGCAGGTCAGGCGCGTCCTGGGTGTCCTCGGAAAATAATAATTCCGCCGGGTGCAGCCGTGCGAGTTCGGCGTGCAGTGCTTCGCTGTTATCTACCTGCATGACGCTGAAGTCGCCGCGCGCCAGTTCCAGTGCGGCGATGCCAAAGTCTGCCTTGTGCCGGGCAACCGCTACCAGTAATGTTGCACGGCGCGCGTCCAGCAACGCTTCGTCGGTAACCGTGCCGGGCGTAACAATACGCACAACTTCGCGCTTGACCGGACCCTTGGATGCGCCGGGCGCTTCCATCTGTTCGCAAATAGCAACCGATTCGCCGCGTTTGATCAGCCGTGCCAGATACTGTTCGGCGGCGTGGTATGGCACACCGGCCATGGGAATCGGCGCGCCCGCCGAGGTGCCGCGCTGGGTCAGGGTGATGTTTAACAGCGCGGCGGTGCGTTTGGCGTCATCAAAAAAAAGCTCGTAAAAGTCGCCCATGCGGTAGAACACGAGCATATCCGGGTACCCGGCTTTTATGGCCAGAAATTGGGCCATCATGGGCGTATGTTCTGCAGACTTTTTGGCGGTTGAAACGCTCATAACCCTGGCGTGCTAGGCACGCACCCATATGCGAATAGCTCTGTGCTCAAATACCGAATTGGAAGCCGAAGCCGAAGTAGTCCAGGCGGTTGAAAAAGAACTGACCGTTGGGCGATTTGCCAGTGTAGTATTCAAGCAGTAAGCGTAACTCACGTTTGTTGCGAGTGAAAATGAGGGCCGCCTGATAGGATTGATTTATGGTCCAATCCTGCGCCCCCAGCGCTTTGTAATCCGCTGCCAACGACAGATCCAGTTCGCCAAGCGCATTCTTAATGCGCCATTCACTGCCGGCTTGTGCAATCCCGCGATCCAGGTTTTCGGTAGTGCGCAGCAAATATCCGCCGCCGCCGTAGACACGCACCTGCTTCCAATCGTGGCTGATGATCAAGTCCAGGGCTTCGAAGCTGACATCGAGGCGGTCGGTAACGTTATTGTTGGCGATAAACTCATCGCCCAGGTGCGAGCTAATATGGAAAATGCGCGCCCGCCCCGACCAATTACCTTTGCGGTAGGTTAGCGGCAGGCTCACAATGTAGTCGGTATTCAGTAGGTCGTTGCTGTCTTCATCCTGGTTGAAAATCGAAAAAGTACCGCCTTGCAGGCCCACTTGCCACGTGCCGTCACCGATGTGGCCTTCGACCAGGCTGAAGGTTTCTCCGGCCTGTACCGCGCCGATAGTAAAATCATCACCACGGGTATCGTAGCTCTGGTATTTAAGCGCTAATTGAGGTTCGCGCGGGTCGGCTTGCAGCGGGCGGAATATGTCCGTGGTGGGAAGCCAGATTAAGCCGATCTTGGTTTTGTCATCGACGGGAACCTTGGCAGCGACGGTGGCTTGGTCGGGCGCACAGGGAAGTCGCCAGTTTACTTTAACGATGGGCCCGTTCCCGGTTAACCTTTGGCGGATAGACGTTTGCTGCGCGGCGGGCAAACAAGAGTCTCCGGCGATCTCGATCGCGCCTTCCTCTTTGGTCGCGCGCGCCTCCAGGCCCAATGTGGCATCGTGTTCGTCCAGCAAGGCTTGCGCATAGCCGCGCTCGAAACCGGGCTCCTCGGCGTGCACTTTGAATGCGCCGAGCAAGCAAAGGGCGGTAAAAATCAGGATACTTTTGCGGTGCATGGATTGTCCTCACGGACGGTCGGGTCGATAAACAGCGCGGATTGCGCAGTAGTATAGGCTAATGAAACACGAAAATTCACAAGAACTCGCGGAAAATGTCGGCATAAAATTGATCGGCAACAAGCAAATGCTCGCTCTGGCGGAATCTTGCACAGGCGGCAGCCTGGGGCAGGCGGTTACCGCGGTGCCGGGGTGCTCAACCTGGTTCGAACGGGGTTTTGTCACCTATTCCAATCTTTCGAAAACACAAATGCTGGGGGTGGACGCCGATTTAATCCACCGCGAAGGTGCCGTGAGCGCCACGGTGGTAGAACAAATGGCTGTGGGGGCATTGCGCCATAGCACGGCACAGTGGGCGATTGCGGTAAGCGGCGTGGCTGGCCCGGATGGCGGCAGCGAGGCGCGACCGGTCGGTACTGTTTGGATCGCTTGGGTCGGGCCAAGTGGCGAGGCACAAGCACAGCGGTTCAATTTTCCGGGTAGCCGCGAGGCGGTTCGCAGCGCATCTGTGGCGGCGGGCCTGAGGGGTTTACTGGATCGCTTGGTTTGAGCTGCCTTTTCTTCGCGCTTTGGCCGCAGGATGCTATACGGGCGCAGTTGCGACAAGCCGCGCAAATGTATGTCGAAAGTGGGCGCCGGGTAGCGCCCGAAAAACTGCGAGTCTGTAACACCAACTGTGTAGCGGCCTGGACATGTGTGGAATAATGGCCGACCTCGGCACGCACATTCGAATTTAGAGAGACGCAAGCCATGAATGAAGATAGAAAAAAAGCACTCGCGGCGGCACTGACCCAGATCGAGCGCCAGTTCGGCAAAGGCGCGGTTATGCGCATGGGCGACGCCGAAGCGGTAAACATTCCGGCGGTTTCCAGCGGTTCCCTGGCCCTGGATGTGGCGCTGGGCATTGGCGGCTATCCGCGCGGCCGCGTGGTAGAAATTTACGGCCCGGAATCCTCAGGTAAAACCACGTTAACCCTGCAGGCGATTGCCGAGGCGCAAAAAGCGGGTGGCACCGCGGCCTTTATAGACGCCGAGCACGCACTTGACCCCGTCTACGCCGAAGCGCTGGGCGTGAATGTGGAAGATTTACTGATATCGCAACCGGACACCGGCGAACAAGCGCTGGAAATTGCCGACATGCTGGTGCGCTCGGGCGGGGTGGATATTGTCGTGATCGACTCGGTTGCGGCGCTGGTGCCCAAGGCGGAAATCGAAGGCGAAATGGGCGATACCCACGTCGGCCTGCAGGCCCGTTTAATGAGCCAGGCGCTGCGCAAACTCACCGGTAATATCAACCGTTCCGGCACGCTGGTGATGTTCATCAACCAGATCCGCATGAAGATCGGCGTGATGTTTGGCAGCCCCGAAACCACCAGCGGCGGCAACGCACTGAAGTTTTACGCATCCGCACGTCTGGATATTCGCCGCATCGGCGCGATCAAGAAAGGCGATGAAGTTATCGGTAATGAAACCCGGGTGAAGGTCGTCAAGAACAAGATGGCACCGCCGTTCCGCAAGGCAGAATTTGAAATTCTGTATGGTGAAGGCATCTCCCGCGAAGGCGAACTGATAGACATGGGTGTGGCCAACGACATCGTCGAAAAGGCCGGTTCCTGGTACAGCTATAACGGCGAACGCATCGGCCAGGGCAAGGACAACGCCAAGACCTACATGAAGGAACACCCCGAAGCTGCCGACGCCATTGAAGCGGCGTTGCGAGAAAAGCTTATGCCGCCCAAACCCGCCAAAGCGGCGCAAGAAGAATCAGCCGACGCCCCTGCCGCGCAGGAGTAAATGGCGCACGCGGTGTCTGAACAGGACGCGCCCAACGCTGCAGAAGTCCGCGAGCGCGCCATAAAACTGCTCGGCCGGCGCGAGCACGCGCCGGCCGAGCTGGCACTTAAACTCGGTCAGCGCGGTTATCCGCAGTCGTTGGTTGCGCAGGTGCTTGCGCAGTTAATCGAGGAAAATCTGCTTAGTAGTACCCGCTACGCAGAATCGCTGGTGCGCGTTCGCATCGAAAAAGGCGCGGGGCCTGTGCGCATTCGCAACGAGCTATCAGGCCACGCAATAGACACGGAAATTATTGAAAACGCCTTGGTCGCGGCAGACGTGGACTGGGCGGCGCTGGCGACGCAGGTGCGGCATAAACGCTTCGGCGCCGGTATGCCTGAAGACTTTCCCGCCAAGGCGCGACAAATGCGTTTTTTACAGCAACGCGGTTTTACCAGCGCGCAAATCCAGCACGCATTTGATGCATAAACCCGTACCGCGCCACAACCAATCCAAATAGATAGTAGCGCGCTCCCCGGGAGCTTCGGTACCATATGCGGTCATTTGCTTTCAACAACAGGATTGTGCCACATATGCAAGGCACCAACGCGCTACGTGCGAGCTTCATAAGCTACTTTGAAGAGCGGGGCCACCAGCCGGTGGCGTCCAGCTCGCTGGTGCCCGGCAATGATCCTACGCTGCTGTTCACCAACGCCGGAATGGTGCCCTTCAAGGACGTTTTCCTCGGCCGCGAAAAGCGCGATTACGTGCGCGCGGCAAGCTCGCAGCGCTGCGTGCGTGCGGGCGGCAAACACAATGATCTGGAAAACGTCGGCTACACCGCACGCCACCACACCTTTTTCGAAATGCTGGGCAATTTCAGCTTTGGCGATTATTTCAAGCGCGAAGCGATTCAATACGCCTGGGAATTCCTTACGCTCGAATTGGGTATGGCACCAGAAAAACTCTGGATTACCGTTTACGAAGAAGACCCGGAAGCCGCCGACATCTGGCTAAATGAAATAGGTGTATCCGAACAGCGTTTTTCGCGCATCGGCGCCAAGGATAATTTCTGGTCCATGGGCGACACCGGGCCCTGCGGCCCCTGTTCTGAAATTTTCTACGACCACGGCGAGCACATCCCCGGCGGCCCGCCCGGCACGCCGGAGGAAGACGGCGACCGCTACGTGGAAATCTGGAATCTGGTGTTCATGCAATATAACCGCAGCGCGGATGGCGAGCTGGAAGACCTGCCGCACCCATCCGTGGATACCGGCATGGGCCTGGAGCGGATTGCTGCTGTGCTCCAGGGTACCCATGACAATTACGGAATCGATTTATTTCAGAGCCTGATTGCAGCGGCAGCGCAGGCTACCGGTGCAGAGGATAAAAGCGACAATTCACTCAAGGTCATAGCTGACCATATTCGTGCTACGGCGTTTTTGATTGTCGATGGTGTATTGCCCGCCAACGAAGGCCGCGGCTATGTGTTGCGCCGGATCATGCGCCGTGCAATACGGCACGGCCATAAGCTCGGAATGAATGCGCCATTCTTTCATAAACTGGTTACGCCCCTGTGCGAACAAATGGGCCAAGCCTACCCGGAACTGGCGGCCGCTAAGGAACAGTTAGAGCGGGTGATTGCGCAGGAAGAAGCGCGTTTCGCCGAAACCCTGGCCCAGGGTATGCGCCTGCTTGAAGAAGCCATTGCCGGGCTGGATAACGACACTATCCCCGGCGAAACCGTATTCAAGCTTTATGACACCTATGGTTTTCCCGCCGACCTGACCAATGACGTGGCGCGTGAACGCGGCCTTAAAATCGACGAAGCGGGATTTGAGCGCGAAATGCAGGCGCAACGTGAACGCGCGCGTGAAGCCAGCCGGTTTGGCGCGGATTACACTAAATCACTGAAAGTAGATGGGGAAACCCAATTTACCGGCTACGACAGCGCCCAGGACCGTGGCACTGTGACGGCACTATTGCGTAATGGTCTATCCGTGCAGAAACTGGCCGCCGGCGAAGAGGGTGTGGTGGTGCTGGACGTTACGCCTTTCTACGCCGAATCCGGCGGCCAGGTGGGTGATACGGGCTTGCTCAGCGGCGCTGGCGGGCGTTTTGAGGTCAGTGATACACAAAAACAGGATGCCGCGCATCTGCATTTTGGCCGCATAACTGACGGTGAAATCGGCATTGGTGAAAAACTGAACGCCCAGGTTGATCAGCAGCGCCGCCAGTCAATTCTACTTAACCACACCGGCACGCATCTGGTGCATGCTGCGCTGCGCGAGATTCTGGGGTCGCATGTGGGCCAGAAAGGCTCCCTGGTGGCGCCGGATCGCTTGCGGTTTGATTTCTCTCATTTTGAACCGATCACGCTCGACCTGATCACCGACATCGAAAAACTCGTAAATCAAAAAGTACGCGAAGATATCGCCGGCGAGATTTACAGCAAAAGTTATGACGACGCGATTGCCGAGGGTGCCATGGCGTTTTTCGGCGAAAAATACGGGGACGTAGTCCGCGTCGTGCGTTTTGGGGACTTCTCGGTGGAGCTGTGCGGTGGTCTGCATGTGGCGCGTTCCGGTGAAATCGGCTTGTTCAAGCTCACCGAGGAACGCGGCGTTGCTTCCGGGGTACGGCGAATTGAAGCCGTATCCGGTGCAGTGGCGCTCGACGAAGTACATGCGGCAGAAGAGCGCATGCGCCGGGCCGCATCCAAGTTAAAAGCAACGCCAATTGAGTTTGAGGACCGCCTGGATAAAACCCTGGAACGTGTCGGAAAACTGGAAAAACAGATAGAAAGTCTGAGCAAGCGCATGGCCAGCGGCCAGAGCAGCGAATTGACCGAAAACAGCGTGGAAATAAATGGTGTAACCCTAGTAGCACAACGCATGGACGGAGTAGACCGAAAAACCCTGCGTGAGTCTGTGGACGCGCTCAAAAACAAACTGGACTCGGCCGCCATCGTGCTGGCCTCGGTAGAAGAGGGTAAAATAGCCCTGATCGCGGGGGTGACGAAGGACCAGACCCAGCGGATTTCTGCCGGCGAGCTGGTGAATTTTGTCGCCGAACAGGTCGGTGGCCGTGGCGGCGGCCGTGCGGACATGGCACAGGCCGGCGGCACCGAACCCGGCAAGCTCGACGAGGCCCTGGCAAGTGTTGCCGGCTGGGTTGAACAGCAGTTATCCGAATCCGCCTAAACCACATTCAGGCTTGCTGGTGGTTACCAGCAAGCCACAAAGGGACTTTATGGCTTTAATCGTTCAGAAATACGGCGGCAGTTCTGTCGGCTCCGTGGAAAAGATCACCAAAATCGCGCAGAAGATCAAAACTTATCGTGATCGTGGCGACGATGTAGTCGTTGTCGTGTCCGCTATGGGCGGCGAAACCGATCGCCTGGTGGGCCTGGCTGACGAACTCGGCCCGCGCCCGAGCCTGCGGGAAATGGATGTACTGCTTTCCACCGGCGAACAAGTCACCATTGCGCTGCTCAGTATCGCGCTGCAGCAAGCCGGTGTGGATGCGCAATCCATGACCGGCTGGCAAGTGCCCATCAAAACCGAATCACAGCACAGCAAGGCGCGCATCGAGTCGATTGATGCGGACCGCCTGCGGCGCGAACTCGATGCCGGGCGCGTGGTTGTGGTCGCCGGTTTTCAGGGGGTAGACGAGCATAACGACATTACCACCCTGGGCCGTGGTGGCTCAGACACCACCGCCGTGGCGCTGGCAGCCGCGCTAAAAGCCGATGAATGCCAGATATTTACCGACGTAGACGGCGTTTACACCACCGACCCGCGCGTCGTATCCAACGCCCGGCGTCTGGAAAAAATCACCTTCGAGGAAATGCTGGAAATGGCCAGCCTCGGCTCCAAGGTATTGCAGATTCGCGCGGTGGAATTTGCCGGCAAATACGCTGTGCCGCTACGGGTACTGTCCACCTTTGAAGATGGCCCCGGCACCCTGATTACAATTGAGGACGACGACATGGAACAACCCATCATCTCCGGCATTGCCTTTACTAAGGACGAAGCGCAACTTACCGTGCTGGGCGTGCCGGACCGCCCCGGAATCGCTTACTCCCTGCTCGGCCCCATCGGTGAGGCCAATATTGAAGTCGACATGATTCTGCAGAATGTTTCCGGCGACAGCAGCAGCGATTATTCCCTGACCGATTTCACCTTCACCGTTCATCGTGGTGATTTCGATCGCGCCAAGGAACTGCTGGAACAAGCCGCAAACGAACTGGGCGCGCGCGCTGTGGCGGGAAATACCGATATCGCGAAAGTGTCACTCGTGGGCGTGGGCATGCGCTCGCACGCCAATGTGGCTGCGCGCATGTTCAAGGCGTTATCGGAAGAAAACATCAACATACGCATGATTTCCACCACCGAAATAAAAATATCTATCGTGCTTGAATCCAAATACCTGGAACTGGCGGTACGGGCGCTGCATAGCGCCTTTGGACTTGACGAAGCGCCCGAACGGGTCGAAAGTGAACTTACGCCGTTATCCGAGCAATAATAAAACGGCGCAAAAATAGCAAAAACACACTGTGCTAGGTGGAATCAGAACATGCTGATATTAACCAGAAGAATAGGGGAGTCGCTGATGATCGGCGACGAAATATCCGTCACCGTACTCGGCGTAAAGGGCAACCAGGTGCGTATAGGCGTTAACGCGCCGCGCGACGTGGGCGTGCATCGCGAAGAAGTGTACCAACGGATTGTCAACGAAGATGAGGCCCCCGCGCCCAACGCGCCGCTGGCGAACCCGAGTATGAGTGCTGCCCACGAGTAACGTCTGCAACTCGGCCCTTTACCTGAGCGCATCGCATCGCTATCCTATGCGCCCTTCACCAGCGTACCGGGCTTTACGCAACCGTAGTCGCCCAAGTATTGACAGCGGAAGTAAAAACAGCCGGAGAGGTGGCCGAGTGGCTGAAGGCGCTCCCCTGCTAAGGGAGTATGGGGTTTATAGCCTCATCGAGGGTTCGAATCCCTCCCTCTCCGCCA
>JBDNIO010000007.1:0-10726 GCA_041688215.1 Salinisphaeraceae bacterium
CCAGTGCGCGGTGCTGCATACCCACAACCGCCGGCTGGATTTGCATCCGCATGTGCATATCGTGGTGCCCGGCGGCGGCATCGATGTGCGGCGCCGGCAATTTAGAAAGCTCAAAGGAGGGTATCTGTTCAACGCCTTTGCACTGGCGCGTGTGTTTCGGGCCCGCATGCTCGCCGCGCTGCAGCGAGAAGAGTTGTCGATCCCGGCCGGCATGCCGGCGAAGTGGGTCGTGGATTGCCGCAACGTCGGTCGCGGCGAGCCGGCGTTGAAGTACCTGTCACGGTATCTGTATCGCGGCGTGATTCGCGAGCGCGACTTGCTGGCCTATGACGCGGCCGCGGGTACCGTCACCTTCGGCTATCAGGATGCACAAACCGGGCGGCCGGCCACGCGTACGTTACCGATCGCCGACTTCCTCTGGCGGGTGCTGATACATGTGTTACCCACCGGCTTTCGGCGGGTGCGCGATTATGGCTTTCTGCACGGCAACGCCAAGCGACGGCTGACTCTAGTGCAACTCCTGCTGCGGGTATTGATTGCCGATCCGGCGCCACGCGCCCGACCGCCGGTGTGTTGTCCCGTGTTCCATGCGTAAATCGCTGATCACCAGATCAGGCCGCGCCTTGAGCGCTTCGGCCATGGCGGTTTCACCATCATCGGCGGTGCGCACCTTGTAACCTTCCGATTCCAGGCAGATGGAAAGCAACCGGCTCATGCCGGGATCGTCGTCGACGATCAGGATATCACCACGTTTTCTTGCCACACTGTCTTCCTGGTGAAAATAGGTTCGCGTTGAATTCCAGATGCATGAGACGTTGTAGGGCAAGCGTGCCGCTTGCCAGCAAGTCACGGACTTGCCCTACAGGGGCAAACCCTTTACCTGAGGCTTATGCATAATCGCCAAGCATTCTAACAAAGCAAAACGGAATAAGTAGCAGCTACAAGCTGCTATCGACGGGTGAGGGAATCAGGCTGGACTGACGACGCGCCCGTACTGGTGTTGCAGCCAGTGCCGATGTTCCCCGCGCATGACGCTGCGCCACCAGGCTTCATTGTGCAGATACCAGTTCACTGTTTTCTGCAGGCCGCTGGTAAAGGTTTCCTGCGGCTCAAAGCCCAGTTGGTGGCGAATTTTGGCGGGGTTGATTGCATAACGACGATCGTGGCCCGGACGGTCGCTGACAAAAATTATCAGCTCCTGGCTTGCACGTCCTGTGGCTGGCGGGGCCTGGGGAAAGCGCTCGGCCAGGGTTGCATCGTGGAGGAACATTTCGTCGATTACGGCACAGATAATGGTGACCAGTTCCAGATTGCTGTGTTCCTCGTTGCCGCCGATATTATAGGTTTCGCCGACCTGGCCGGCGTTCAGCACCGCGGCAATGCCACGACAATGGTCCTGCACATACAGCCAGTCACGCACGTTGCTGCCATCGCCATACACCGGCAGGGACTCGCCCTGCAGGATATTGGTGATCATGAGCGCAACCAGCTTTTCCGGAAACTGGTACGGGCCGTAATTGTTGGAACAGTTACTGGTCGTCACCTGCAGGCCGTAGGTGTGATGGTAAGCCCGCACCAGATGATCCGAGGCCGCCTTGCTGGCTGAGTAAGGAGAATTGGGGGCATAGGGCGTGGTTTCGGAGAACGCCGCGTCGTCCCAGTCCAAGTCGCCGTAGACCTCGTCGGTGGAAACATGGTGAAAGCGATGCGCCCTCCCCGCGCCCTGATCCAGCCATACTTCCCGAGCCGCCTGCAACAATGCGTGGGTGCCCACCACATTGGTTTGTATGAAACTGTCTGGCCCGTCGATTGAGCGATCCACATGCGACTCGGCGGCGAAATGCACGATGGTATCTATACTTTCCTCGGCCAGCAGTTGAGCGATTCTTTCCTGCTCGAGGATGTCCGCATGCACGAAACGGTAACCAGGCTTGTCTTCCAGCGCCTGTAAATTGGCCTGATTACCGGCATAGGTCAGCGCGTCCAGCGCCACAACCTTGGCGTCGGGCTGCTGCTCCAGCCAGTAATGGCAGAAGTTGGCGCCGATGAATCCGGCTGCGCCGGTGACCAGTAAATTAGGCATAAGCTTGCTTGTCTGTTGTTGATTCCTGCCGCCGCACTTCGCTCAGCATACGGACCAGAATCTGGCGCATGTTCCTCGATGGCGCAGATAAAATCATACCAACTGGTCGCTACGGCGTCGCTATAATGCCAAATTCCGCACACTTCAGGAGCATACCGAGCGTGGAATGGTCTGACTAATAGTCGGGATGATCTGTAGTAGATAGTCGCTTTTGAAAACTCAATCCATCCAGATACCGAATCCAGCGGTGATCAGCAACGCGCCAGCAACCAGGGCGTGACACACAAACGTGCTGCATCGGGGCGCCAGCATACGCGCCAGACTCAGACCCGCGAGCGCGCCGAATATCATCAGACCCGTGGCCTGCCAGGGAATGACGCGCTCCAGCAGCAGGCTGGTAATTACCGCGGCCAACAGCGCCGGCAACATGGCCATTTCCGCGCAAGCCACCGCCTGGCCCGGCCGTGCGGAAAAGACACGCCCCAGGGCAGGCACCAGAAAAAGTGTGCCGCTGGCGCCGAATAAGCCCGCGAATAAACCACCCAGACCGCCGCCGAACAATGGCAAGCCAAGACTCAACTGCGGCCGATCTGCATCACCCAACTTCAAAGGTTTCAGCGCCGCAAGGCCACCCCGGGGCCAGGCAATAATTGCGCCCGTGCGTTGCACCAGCAGCATTATCACAACCGCCAGGACGATCAGTAGCAGGATAAATACAGGCTCGAGTGCGGCATCCCCCAGCACTGTGGAAATCCAGACGCCGGCCGGCACTGCGACTGCCGCAACAAGCGCAAAGGGCCAGATCATGCCCGGTACTGGCAGTCGGGCGCGTACGCCATCGCCCGCGGTAATCGTTGCCATGACGACCAGCATGCACAGGTTCATGGCCATGGCATCGCCCAGAGGCGTCGCAAGCAATAGATTCAGTAGCGCTACGGCCAGTACGCTGGCGCCAAATGCACTAAATCCATAGGCAAAACCGGCGAGAGCGCCTATCAGGAACAGCATAATAATTCCGCTGAGCCTTTACTCAGGCTTTGAAGATAGTGGTTATACATTGGCGCCAAATGAAGTGAGTAGAGCTGGAGGGCAAGTCTGCGACTTACCTTAATTCAAAGGCAAGCGGCACGCTTGCCCTACACACTGTCATGCCTTTTGGGATCCAGGGGTTGGCGGCTGATAGGGGCGGTGCAACGCTACGGTGTTGAAGCCGCTAGGGTTTCGCCGGTGCGTGGGATGGTCAGTTCGCGCCCGACCCGTATCAGATCGTTACTCAGGCCGTTGACGCGACGTAAATTTTCAACCCGCACCCCGTATTGCTCGGCAATACCGGACACAGTATCCCCCGGCCGAACCGTGTGCACACGCGGCGAGCCGTTGGCGTAAACGGCCGGACGGTAGCTAGCCACATAGCCTTTTATGCCGTGTAACAGGGCATTGGCTAATTTTAGCTGATGGCTGCTGCTGCGCAGTCTGTTTTCTTCGGTCGGGTTGGAGATGAACGCAGTTTCCACCAGCACCGACGGGATATCCGGGGATTTAAGCACCAGAAATCCGGCCTGCTGAACCTTGGACTTGTGCACATCCCCCAAGCTGCGCAAACCACTGAGCAGGCGATTGCCCACGTCCAAACTGGCCTCGATACTCGCGCTCTGGGACAAATCCAGCATGAAGGATGCCAGCGCGTCGTCCTTGTCTTTCAGGCTGACGCCACCGACCAGATCCGCCGCGTTCTCGCGTTGCGCCAGCCAGCGGGCATGTTCGCTGGTGGCGCCCCGGCTGGAAAGTACATACACCGAGGAGCCATGAGCACGCTGATCACGAAAGGCATCGGCATGGATGGATACAAACAGATCGGCCTTGGCCGCGCGGGCTTTTTCTATGCGCTCGCGCAGGCCCACGTAGTAGTCGCCGTCGCGGATGAGGACCGCGTGCATTTCGGGTTGTTTGTCCACCAGTTTGGCCAGGCGGCGGGCAATTTCCATCACCACGTCTTTTTCACGGGTACCGCGCGGGCCACTGGCGCCGGGGTCTTCCCCGCCGTGACCGGCGTCGATGGCGACCACGAAATTGCGTACGCTGTAACTCAGTTCCGCGGCCTTGGGCTGGCGCTCGGCATTGACCGCGCCGTTGTACAGGTCCACCACCAGACGATGACCATAATCGCCGTTGGGTTCCAGCACGAAACTATTCGCAGTAGCGCGCTCTTGTAGATCAAGCACGATGCGCAGGTTGTTGCCGTCGCGCACGCCGGTGCGTACATGCGTGACAAAGCCCTTGCCGGCCAGATCATCCGCAAGTGCTTGTGCACGCTGGGTATCTGGCACATCGATAACCACGCGTTGCGGATTATCCAGGATAAAGAGGGTGTGCTGAACTGGACCGTCGAGGTCGAATACCACGCGCGTGCGATCGGGTGCGGCCCACAGCCGCACATCCTTGAGTTGGGTGGCATTACCTGCGCCGGCTACTGTGCTGGCAGCGAGCAGTAACGCAGTCAGGCAGCGCCCGAATGTTCGCCCGTTTGCGCGCATCGTCAGAACACTCCTCGCCGAGGTTTAGATTCCCCCTTGCAAAAAACTCTAGCGCCAAATGAATATAGTTGCAAGCTTTATTATTAGAAACAGCAACTCCGGAACACTTGCTTCGATCTGACTTTAGGAAACCGCGCTATCCTGAAATTATTCTTGAGGCATTTCGTCTGTGACCCATGCCAGCAGACGTTCACCCTGGCCTTTCGCGTCCAGCGTGGCCGTTCTCGCATCGTTGCTATATTGCAGGCCAATGCGCAAATCAAACTCCGGTAGAAAACCAGCGCCACGTTCAGGCCACTCGACCACAATCCAGTCGCGTTGCGTATCCCATTCCCGCCAGCCGAGGTACTCCAACTCTTCCGGGTCGCCAATCCGGTAAAGATCCAGATGCAGCAGGCGCCGATCGCCCAATTCGTAAGGTTCCACCAGCGTATAGCTGGGGCTCACAACCGGGCCCGAGTGGCCAAGCCCGCGGATCAGGGCGCGCGCCAAGGTGGTTTTGCCCGCGCCCAGATTACCCTCCAAGGCAATCGCCGCGCCGTGGTCCAGAGCTTGCAGCGCGTTTGCCAGCGCACGGCCCAGCGCCTCGGTACCGGCTGCATCCGGCAGAAAGAGCGGGCTCAAACCGGATTTACGACCTGGCGTATATGCGGCAACAAATCCGTCGGCAACAGTCCACGCTGGCCGCCATCAAGTGCGGCCGCATCACCGGCACAGGCGTGTACATATACGCCAATCCGGGCGGCCGTATCCAGCGCCAGGCCTTGCGCTACCAGAGCCGCAACTACGCCTGTAAGCAGATCGCCCATGCCACCCACGGCCATGCCGGGATTCCCCTGGTCGCACAACCACACATCACCGCCCGGGCTCGCAATCAGACTGCCGGCGCCTTTCAGGATTACCACCGCGTTATAACGTTGTGCCATTGCAAGCACCGCGGCGCGACGATCGGCCTGAACATGGGGCGTTTTTTCAGCCAGAAGCCGGGCTGCCTCGCCGGGGTGCGGCGTGAGTATCCATTGCCCGCGCGCCAGCGGTTCTGCTGCTAACAGGTTGAGCGCATCCGCATCCACAACCAGAGATATCTTCGAGTCCAGCAGGCGGGCAAATAATGCGCGAGCCCATGCGTCCTGACCGAGTCCCGGCCCAATCGCGGCACAATCTACGGCAGACAGCATGTTCTCCATCTGCGCCGCATCTTCTACGCCGCGGCACATCAATTCAGGATGGGCCTGGGTCATTGCTGCTACGTGGCTTGCACGGGTCGCCACGCTTACCAGCCCTGCGCCAGAGCGTAGTGCTGCTTCCGCCGCAATTCGAACCGCGCCGCCCATACCGTGGTTACCGCCCACGCAGAGCAAATGACCATGGGCGCCCTTGTGGGCGTCGCGCGGACGCGGCGACAAGGCTTGAATTGCATCGGCAGGGCCAATGCAACGCGCCAGCGGGGATAAATCCGCAAAAACCTCGGGCGGTGCCCCGAGTGAACAGAATTCCACGTCACCGGTATAGGCAGGACCGGCGCCAGTCACTAAGCCAAGCTTGCGGCCAATGAATGTGGCGGTTGCATCCACCTTTACCGCGACGCCCCAGAGCTTGCCGGTATCCGCATCCAGGCCGGACGGAATATCCACGCCGAATACTCCCGCGCCGCTTGCGCCGGCAGTATTGATTGCGTTCACGGCGTCGCGGAATACGCCCTCGATATCGCGGCCAAGTCCTGTGCCGAAAAGCGCGTCGACTACTACATCACAGTCCTGGGGCATGGCGTCGAAGCCGCTTAGGATATGGCCGTCTGCCTTTTCAAAAGCCTCCAGTGCCGAGCGCGCATCGCCTTTTGCTTTTTCGCGCTTGCCCAGGAAAAAGAGCGTGGTTTTCAGGCCCGACTCCAGCGCCAGCTTGGCGATAAGAAAACCGTCGCCGCCATTATTTCCGGGGCCGCAGAATACGGTGATGTGGCGCGTATGCGGCCAGCGTTTGCGCAGGCAATCAAATGCCGCACTTGCTGCGCGGCCCATGAGTTCAAAACCCGGCACCCCGTGGTCTTCAATGACACGGCGGTCAAGTTCGCCCACCTGTTCGGCGGAATACAGATTTATTTCAGATGCTTGCATGGGGCCTATTATAAATCGGCTGGACGTTTGGCTATATCAATCAAGGCCTGGGTCGAGGCATCGTGCTGGCCGGCCTGTCCTTCCTGCAGTTCGTCCAGAATGCGTTCCGCCAGAACCTTGCCGAGCTCAACGCCCCACTGATCAAAGCTGTTTATGCCCCAGATCACGCCCTGCACATAGGTTTTATGCTCGTAAGCCGCGAGCAGTGCGCCCAGGTTTCTGGCATCGAGTTTTTCCAGCACCAGCATATTGCTGGGCCGGTTGCCGGCAAAACTGCGATGCGTTACCAAACGTTCGGAAATGCCCTGCGCGCGCACCTGCGCCGCGCTCTTGCCGGTCATCAGGGCTTCGGCCTGGGCCAGGCAATTGGCCACCAGTTGGTCCCGTCGCGGGCCGTCGCCCGCCAGCGACAGGATAAAATCCACGGGTAGAACATCGCTGCCCTGATGCAGCATCTGAAAATAGGCATGCTGCGCGTTGGTGCCTACGCTGCCCCAGATTGCAGGGGCTGTAGCTACTGCAACCGGGCTGCCATCCGCCGCTGTTGATTTGCCATTGCTCTCCATTTCCAACTGCTGTAGCCAGGCGGGAAAATGTTCCAGTCGCTGGGCATAGGGCGCCACCACGAGGGACGGCATATTCAGGAAATTGCGATTCCATATGCCGACCAGCGCCAGCATCACCGGCAGGTTTTGCTGCAACGGTGCCGATCGAAAATGTTCATCCATTGCATGCGCGCCAGACAGCAGTTCACGCAAGTTCTCCGTGCCCAGGGCAAGTGATATGGACAGGCCGACCGCGGACCATAGTGAAAAGCGCCCACCAACCCAGTCCCAGAAGCCAAACATGTTGGCGGTATCAATCCCGAAATCCGCCACGGCCTGGGCGTTGGTAGAGACAGCGACGAAATGTTTTGCAATATCCTCCTCGCCGGCGCCATTGGCCCGCAGCCAGTCGCGCGCCGCACTGGCGTTGGCCAGGGTTTCCGCGGTGGTAAAGGATTTTGAAGTAACGATGAACAGACTGCGTGCGGGGTCGAGCCGCGACAGCATGTCGTGCATTTCCTGCGGGTCTACACTGGCGACAAAATGCACCGCCGGTTCCGACTCTAGCCCGGCCAGGGCACGGCACACCATGCGCGGGCCAAGGTCAGAGCCGCCAATGCCTATATTGACTACATCGGTGATTGTTTCTCCAGTGTAGCCACGCCACAGGCCGCTGCGCAGGTTGTCGGTAAAGCCCGCCATGGCGTCGAGAACTTTATGCACCTCGGTGTGGACTTCATCTGGAAAGCCGGTGTCGCGTGGCGCACGCAGGGCGACATGCCAGGCGGCGCGGTCTTCGGTTTTATTGATGTGCTCGCCGACGAACATGGCCGCTATGGCCTGGGGCAGGTCGCAACTTCTGGCCAGCTCCAGCAGTAAATCGCGGGTTTCGGGGGTCAGCCTTTGCTTGCTGTAATCAAGCAACAGGCCACTGCCTTGCACACGCAAGTTGTTTGCCCGCGCCGGGTCCTGGGCAAACAGGGTATTCAAGTCCGCATGGCTGCTCGCCTGGGCATGGGCGGCAAGCGCACGCCAGGCGGGCGTCTGCTCTATATCGGTCATTTCGGTGCCGCTGTGGGCATTGAGAATATCTTAATACCTTACGGCAAAAAGGCTTTCAGAGGATCCCGAGGCCGTTATCAGGCAGCCTGCGCCGCAATGCTGTTCTTGGTGTGGGTGATGAGGTTGTTCTCGTCAAAATAAACCAGGCTCGGCTTGTGGTTGAGCGCTTCGGCTTCGTTCATGCGCGCATAGGCGCAAATGATAAGCCGGTGCCCGACGCTGGCCTTGTGCGCGGCCGCGCCGTTGACGGAAATGATGCGCGAGCCGGCTTCGGCGCGAATGGTGTAGGTGGAAAATCGCTCGCCGTTGCCGAGGTTATAAATCTCGATCTGTTCGTAATCGAGAATACCGGCGGCGTCGAGAAAATCACCATCGATGGCGCAGGAACCTTCGTAATCGAGTTCGGCGTGGGTCGCGGCCACACGATGCAGTTTGGCTTTAAGCAGCGTTACTTGCATGACATTCACCAGGCTGGAAAAAGGATTTACAGGATTGTGATGTAGAGGATTGTTCGGGCCACTTTCGGGCCGCGAATTCTAGCGGCTCCTGGCCGCTTGGTGCAGATATTTTACCGCAACTAAGCAGGGCGTGTCATTCACTATCACGCCCATACCCGAAGGTTGTCGATTAAACGTGCTTTACCCAAGTGTGCGGCAACCAGTATTAGATATTCTTGGGCATCTTCTCGGCTATCACTTTCCGGCGCATGCAGATCAGGCGTACGCACGGCGAAATAATCGAGCTTGAATCCGTGTTTCTTCAAATAGGCCAGGCCCTCGGACTCAATTTGCGCGAAATCACAATAACCGTCCTGCAGGCGTTTGCCGGCGGCTCGCAGGCTGGCGTATAACTGCGGCGCACGCTCACGTTCTTCGGCGGACAAATACTGATTGCGCGATGACAATGCCAAACCATCTTCGGCGCGCGCCGTGGGTACCCCGATAATCTCCACCGGAAAGTGCAAATCGCTGACCATGCGCCGGATCAATGCCAGTTGCTGATAATCCTTTTCGCCGAATACGGCCACTTCCGGCTGTACCAGGTGCAAAAACATGCTGACCACGGTGGTTACACCAGCGAAATGCCCAGGCCGATGTTCGCCGCAAAGCTGTTGTGCGATTTCCTCGACCGATACGCGCGCGGCAGCGTGGCCATTGGGGTACATATGCGCCACGCGCGGGGCAAAAAGCACATCCACCCCATGTTCTGCCAGGGCGGCGTAATCCTGTTCCAGGGTTCGCGGGTAGGTGTCGTAGTCGCTGCCCGGCGTAAATTGCAGAGGGTTGACGAAAATACTCGCAACTACAAAATCACTGTGCTGTTTCGCGGCACGTATCAACGAGAGATGGCCCTCGTGCAAGTTACCCATGGTCGGCACCAGGGCCACGCGCGGCTTGGCGTTGGTACGGACCTGCGCCAGCGCGTCGCGCAATCCGGCCACGGTTTTTATCAGTTGGAGCTTAGACATCGCAGGGATATGGGAGGGGGTTGAACGCGATTCGCGCCCTATTTAAAACAGTGTTCCGGCGCCGGATAACTGCGCGCTTTTACCGCTTTTATATAAGCTTCGACCGCGCCCTCTATGGAGCCGGCTTCGGGCATAAAGTTCTTCACAAAACGCGGCTTGCGCCCGGCGGAGAGATTAACAATATCGTAGACCACCAGTATCTGGCCATCGGTATCCGGGCCGGCGCCGATGCCGATGACCGGCACTTTCGCATTGGCCGCAATTTCCGCGCCGAGTGCGGAGGGCACGCATTCAACCAGCAGCATATCCACGCCGGACTCTTCCAGCACGCGCGCGTCCTCGATTATGGCTTTGGCGGCTTTGTCTTCGCGGCCCTGCACCTTCATGCCGCCGATCTTGTGGATAAGCTGCGGCAGCAGCCCGATATGCCCGCACACCGGCACGCCGCGGGTGTTCATATGTTCCACGGTTTCGGCGTGGGTTTCGCCGCCTTCGAACTTAACCATTTGCGCGCGGCCTTCCTGCATCAGGCGCTTGGAGCTTTCCAGCGCCTGGTGTTTGGTGGCATAGCTCAAAAACGGCAGATCGGTCATCAGAAAGGGGCGATACAGCCCGGCGGCCGCGCAACGACTGTGATAAACCATCTCGTCCATGGTCACCGGCACGGTGGTATCGGTACCCTGGATAACATTACCCAGGGAGTCGCCGACCAGCACGATATCCGTGCCTGCGCGGTCTTCTACCGCAGCAAAACTGGCATCGTAAGCGGTTAGACAGGCGATTTTCTCGCCGTCTTTTTTCATGCGCGCGAAGTCAGTCAGCGTAAGCGGCTGTTCGCTGCGTTCCTGTAGATGTGGATAGGCGATCCCTTTCATGGCGGCGGAACTATATCAGCTAAAGCCTTGTGACGACCATGCTCA
>JBDNIO010000218.1:0-6225 GCA_041688215.1 Salinisphaeraceae bacterium
ACAGACATGATGCGTTTGCGATTCGTCGTGAAGTGGTGGCGCGGCGCGCCGAGGCTGCGCTAGCTTAATGTTTACACTGGAGCCTGTATACCGTGTTTGTTTTCAAACCCGGCTTTGCCGCCAGCGTTTTAATACCGACGCAGCGTACAGCAACAGGAAAAAGGCCAAGAGCAATTCCTTGACCTCGCCGGACTGGATACCCACCCAGATCGGGCCTTGATCGATCAGTTTTTCCTGCAGCTTTTCAGGCAGCCTGCCCAGGCCAACCAGCACACCGGTCGGCACGCACACCAGGCTTGGCAGTACGCATGGCCGTCAACCGAGAGGGTTTTACCGCGGGCACGGCGCACCCAGGGCATGATGCCGCCGGCGACGAGTGCGCCGAGGGTCAGCAGATTACGCGGCAGTTGATCCAGCAGGGAACCGAGCGGGCCATCGGTATTGTGAAAATTGCTTTCGCCCTGACTATTCAACTGCGCCCAGGATTCCGGCGTTTGCCAATGAAACCACTGCTGGCCCCAACTGGCCTCTTCGCCGCCGAAATAAAGGCAACCTAAAACGAATAATAAAAACCACACGGTTAGCCAGTGCTGACCTGCTTGCAAAGTCCTGCGCATGACCAACATACCCAGCAACATGGCGATGCCGGCAAATACCACAGTAACGTTTTCGGTAAAGCCGGTTTCGCTGGGAAACCAGTGGTCATAGGTTTGCGGCGCCAGCACGGCCCACGCCAGGTAGTGCCCGAAATACAGAAACAGCGGCGTCCATAACCAAAGCCAGCGGGGCAAATCGTCCAATGCATGATTTAATGCATTATTTTCAGCGGTGTGTGCCAAGCGAGTATCTCCACAAATCCAATGTAATTTTAGCGCAGCTTGCCGCAAACGTGAGTCTTGTGCCCGCTCGCGGTAGAATAGGGATATGAACAAGGCCAGAATGAGCGTGCCGGCATCTACTTTTTTAGCCGGGGCGTACCATTTACCAAACGTCCAGCGACAACGAGGAACGGCATGACCGTAACCGCCAGCGTAGCCAGAACACAGGCGCAATCCGAAGTACTTGCCGCCATCGAACCCGATGTGGGTGAATTGATGGCGCGCCACATCGAATCACGCAGCCTGTGGTTCCCCAACGACTTCCTGCCCGCCGACGAAGTGCTCGACGACGAGCAACTGCGCGAACTCAACGCCGTGCCCGAACGCGCCAAGGGCATTCCCGATGCGGTGCGCGTTGCGCTGG
Source organism: Salinisphaeraceae bacterium (assembly GCA_041688215.1). Taxonomy (GTDB): domain Bacteria; phylum Pseudomonadota; class Gammaproteobacteria; order Nevskiales; family Salinisphaeraceae; genus JBDNIO01. The sequence continues at coordinate 1,243 of JBDNIO010000218.1, forward strand.
CGCTGAACCTGCTGACCGAAGAAGGCCTGCCGCATTTTCATCGTCTGATCGCGGTTTATCTGGGGGAGGACAACGCCTGGCAGCAATGGAATTTTTTGTGGACCGCGGAGGAAGACCGCCACGGCTGCGCGTTGCATGATTACGTGCGCACGGCGCGCATATTCGATATGGCTGCGTTCGAAAAACTGCAATATCAATATATCGAGGCTGGCTTTAATCCCGCCTGGCACGGCGACCCCTATAGATTGCTGGCCTATACCAGCCTGCAGGAGCGCGCCACCCAGGCCGCGCACGCCAACACCGCTCGCGCCGCCGGCCAGTACGAGCCACTAATCCAACGCATTCTTGCGCATATTTCGGCCGACGAATCGCGCCATTACCGCTTTTACCGCGACGTATTTCACATCCTGTTACAACGAGATACCTCGCGCGCGCTGCAAGCCGCGGTTACCGTGGTACCGAACCTGGCCATGCCCGGCCACAGCATAGATGGCTATATGGAAATGGCGGATGTAGTCCGCCGTGCGGGTATTTACGGCCCGCGCGATTATCTGCGTCTGGTTACGGAAGTGTTGGGCCACTGGGACGTGGCCAACCTGACGCCAGAAGACGCCGAAGGCCGCGAAGCCCAGGATAAACTCATGGCCATTCCCGCGCGCCTGGAAAAATTGGCGGATCTGCTGGACCGGCGTAACAAACCCAAGAGCTTTACTTTCGACTTTACCTACCGGCGCACGCTGGACTTGAACTAACGCACCTCAAACGTCTCGTAAGCCTCTTCGGTTGGTTGCGAGGGGCTGGCTTCGACTTGTGAAACCCGCGCGGGGCCCGGCCCATGTTCAAGCCAGTCTCTCAGGGGTTGCAGTTGTGCCTGCGTACCACATGCCAGAACTTCCACGAAACCCTCGGGATCGTTGCGTACCCAACCGGTTAAGCCCAGACCCCGCGCCTGCTGCTGGGTACTGGCCCGAAAACCCACGCCCTGAACGTGGCCATGGACAATAAAACGCTGGCAATAACTCATCCTGCTCCGGCAAAAACTACGAACTCGCTGATATGAATCGTATAATAGCTAATCAAGCTGTCTTGCGAACACGACTATGTCGCTAACTAGCCGAGTCAAACAAAGCCGTCGCGCGCTTGATCGCGGCCTGTCGTTGCTTTTCCCCAACCACAAGCCCGACAACATAGACAACCAGCCGCACCAGGCCGCGTTTGAATTTAAACTGCCTAACCCGTTCGGCGGCGAACCGTTGTACCGCGCCCAGATCAGTTTGACCACGACGCCCCACGCGCAGGGCGAAACCCTGCGCTTGCAAGCCCACATCAACGGCTGCCTGACCCTGCCAGACGCGCAAACCGGCGCCGAAGCCTTGCCTGCGTCAAACACGGGCGGCACAGGATTGGCCCGCCGCGGCCGCAACGCCGCCAGCGGGCTGGTGCGCTACGGTGTCTCACGCGTGCCGGCTAAATTGTTTGCCCCCATCCTGCAGCGGCGCATGCAAACCTGGATCGACATCCGCGCCAGTAGCGCGCCGCTGGCCGCCGGCGCCGAAGCCCTGATTCCCGAGCGCGTGCGCAACATGCTGCGCGAGGTACCGCGCGCCAAACCGGGCGAGCCGCGCGTGGTGGGGTGGTCCGGTAACATCGACGGACCGCACCCCGGTGTGGCCCAGTTCGCGCTGTTACAGATGGATCAAACCGATCTGCCACCCGAGTTGCGCGGCAAACCGTTCAACCTGAGTGTGGGGCTGGCCAGCACGCTGGTAGATGAATCAAAGTAGCGACAACAGTAGCCAGACAGCAGCCACTGCAATCAACACATAGCTAAGCGCCGCGCCAAATTGGCGCGCCTTGCTCGTAGCCCGCGCCAGTAACGCCAGGCCATGCGTATAGCGCGCAACAACAAAGCCCACGGCGAGCAGACCCAGCCAGAATCCGCCTGCGCCGCGCAGCTCCAGCATCAGAATCAGCAACAGGAATATCGGCGCAAATTCGGCCAGATTGCCGTGCGCGCGGATGGCACGGGACAACTCGTTGTTGCCGCCGTCGCCCAACGAGATATTGTTTTGCAGGCGCAAACTCGACACAAACCCGGCCAGACCAATAACTAAAAGCCCCAAAGCGGCCGTGGCAAACGCGGTATATGGAATCATTTTGGCACCCCGGTTAGAATATGGACTTGGAATTATCCGCCATCTGTACACGCAATGTTCAAATGGCGGCTGGATCACTCCAAGATTAAAAAATCTTTTAGTAAAATCATTAGGCGCCGCTTCGGGGGTGAGCTAACGGTTCCTGACGACATTCACGGAGAATCACATGACTAACACCTGGCGCGCTGGCCTGGTCGTTTTAGCCGCAACCGTGGGGTGTACATCACCCACTTTTGCCCAGGCCGAGGGGGACGTCGAGGCCGGGCGCATCAAGGCCAGTACCTGCATGGGCTGCCACGGGATTAGTCACTATCGCAACGTATACCCCACCTTTCATGTGCCCAAGCTCGGCGGCCAGCACGCAACTTATATTGAAGCCGCGCTGAAAGCTTATCGCAGCGGGCAACGCTCGCATCCCACCATGCAAGGCCAGGCCTCGAGCCTGACTGATCAGGACATCGCAGACATCGCGGCCTTTCTGGCCAACGCACCCCAGGAGTAGACATGAGCGTGCATAAATATCTATGGCTACCAGCCGCGTTCGCGCTGTTTGCCGCCTCAGCCGTCGGCCTCGCAGCCGACAAAAGTGAAGGCCACGCCAAGGGCGACGCACCGCATGACCAAGCCTGGATCAAAGAAAAAACCCAGGTCTGCGCAGGTTGTCATGGTGCGGACGGCGTTTCGCAAACCGATACCTTCCCCACTATCGCAGGCCAGTATGAGAGTTATCTCATACATTCGATGCAAGGCTACCGTAGCGGCGAGCGCAAGAACGGCATCATGGCTGCACAGGTTCAAGGCCTGACCAATGCGCAGATCAAGGCGCTGGCTGAACACTATTCCAGGCTGAAGTCACCGCTTTACATCCCGGCGCTCGGAAAATAATCCACCGGCGCCGCGGGCACCACCAACTCGTCTCACTACATAACCAACCCAAGGGAGAAATTAGCCATGCCTAATTTCTGGATTTACATGTTTGGGATTGCCGTGGTTGCCGGCGCGCTCGGCTACGGTGCACATCTGCTCGGCGCACCCATGGTCTGGCTGGGCATTGGCGTGGCAATCATAATAGGCATGGGCATCATGGGCGCCGTGCGCAAGACCCAGGCCGAAGAGAACGATTAAAACTTGATCAATCCGCCCGGATTGTGCTGCCCGCAGGGGCCAGGCCAGAAAGTACCCGGGTTATCCACAGGCTTATCCAGTCAGGCTGTGTATAGACGCCACGCAGGCTTGCAATCCCCCGCAACCTGAGATACTGAATACCTGCCGGCGCACCCAGTACAAGCAATTTTTCCGGCACGCCAGTCGCAAACAGGTACTTGTTTGATGACCATGAAGGGTGCGCGAATCAAGTCGTGAAAGAGGGATTTACGGCCTGTCACACTCACTGCAAGGGAGAGCTCAAACATGTCCAGGAAACTTTTATGTGCCGCAGTGATCGCGGCACTGTTGCCCATCGGCGCAAGCGCCCAGGATTCAGTCTCCAAGCGCGCGGTTGAAAAAAGTAACCGCCGACGCTGGTGAGCGCCTGAGCTATACCTACGTACAGGCCGGTTACAACGCCTATACCCAGGTCGATTCCGTCGGCGACGGATTTGAAGGCGATGGCGACGGCTATGCCGTGCAAGCCTCCTACGAACTCACCCCAACACTGCATCTGATAGGCGACTTCAACGACGCATTTCTGGATGCCGACAGCGGCAGCGGCAATGGCGACGGCTTGCAGCGTATACGCGGCGGCGTGGGTCTGCATTCGGAATCCGGCGCCAACGCCGACAACAGCTATTTCCTGAATGTAACCTACGAACGCTACGACCTCGACGGTGTAGGCACGGCGGATGGCTATGGCGCCGAAGTGGGCTGGCGCCACGGCTTTACCGCCGGCTTTCTGAGCCGTCTGGAAATGGACCTGAGCGTGCAGCTAATCGACCTCAACGAGGGTGAATTGCTGGACAACGACATCGGCGCCCGCGGCCAGTTGCTATACGACATCACGCAGCGATTTGTCCTGTTTGCAAGCTACGAAGATAACCATATCCTGGAAGAAATCCGGGTAGGGCTGCGCGCCTACTTTTGAGCCAGACGCTTGCAATGTCGGCGCATACTGTAATTTAATCCTGGTTACGGGACCGGACTATTGCTATTGCAGGAGAAGCAAGCATGAACTGTCTAACCTACGATACGGAAAACTCTGGGCGGCCTTGTTTGCAGGCGTCCTGTTGAGCATCGGGCCTTTAACCGCAGCGTCTGCAGATGATGGCGACTCAGCCGAAGCCTGGGCCGAAAAACCCGGCTCCCAGCGCGGCGAAGGCGGCCCCGCCAAGGCCGAGCAAAAGAAGAAGAGGTAGAAAAAGTGGCCGAGGAAGCTGAGAAGAAAGAAAAGGCAGCGGCCACCGCGCGCTAAACACCTGGCGGTTGCCAACGATTAGCTGGCAACCGCTTTTTATTGTTCGCGCCGATATCCCCAGCGGTCCAGCAAGCCCTCGAACTCATCTAGGTCGTGAAATGCCACCCGGATTTCCCCATTACGGCGTTCCGGGTCGTATTGAATATGCACACGATTACCCACGTGCTCGGACAGGGAACGCTCCAGCTCCGCCATTTCCTTGCTGGCCGCGCTGTCAGCCACCACCTGTTGTTTGTGGCTGTCCTGGGCACGCCGCCAGGCCGTTTCCAGCGCACGCACAGATAAACGCCGGCGGATGGCATGGCGGGCGAATGTTGTCTGCTGGTTTTCCGGAATGCCCGCAAGAATCTTGGCGTGTCCCAGCGTGAGTTCACCTTCGTCTATCCACGCCTGAACTTCGCCCGCGAGCCGCAACAG
>JBDNIO010000219.1:0-20044 GCA_041688215.1 Salinisphaeraceae bacterium
GCCTAAGTCTTTCTCGGTCTTTATGCCCTTGGCAAGCTCGCCTGCCAAAGCCTTCATTTTGTCCTGTTCCATCTGCTCTGCTCCTTTGCGGGTACATTACCCTGTGTGGAGCAGTTACACAGTTTTTGAGACAGTCCCCGCCGACCCTATTTAATAGCCTCGATACCGGTTTAAATTCTTCCCGACTTTCTGCGATTACCAGCAAAACTGCGAGCAACGTAAACAACGGTACCGTGATCAGTTCTACTGCGATATGGAACGTATAGACGTTGGCGAGAAACTCGACAACGACGATAATTTTTAGATTATCGCCTACCCAAGATTGGAAAAGTCGCGGCCCTTCTTCGACATGTTTCGTCACCCTAAATATGGATGACGTACCCACCAATATTGCCCAAATGATCGTGCTCTTTAATTGTCCAACATCCCAGACACCAAGAAATGAAATCAAAAATACGGCAATTGCGATATAAGAGAACAGGAGGAACAATACAGAAAGTATTTTCCTCTCAAGAAAGGTCACTAACAGTTTAAGCACACTATGGCGGCGAGTGGTTTTCCTTAAAAACCAGCCAGCCACGATTCCCATCCATACCAGAGTTGCTATCTCTCGGGAGTTAAATATTTCCACTTAGAAAAATTCAAACAAGCAATCAACTGCTACGCTTGACTCGCAGAGACTTACGGGCTGGTAGCAGGCTAGTGAGTTTTTGGTATTGCTCGAACAGGAAAGCGACGCGGTCGGTGTCGCCGGTGAATTTTTTACGGGTATAGGCGGCGTCTACAGCCGCATCAAGTTTCTTGTGCGCCTTGAGCAGCGCGGGCGGCATGGTGAGCGGGTCGTAGAGGTCGGCCAGAGTGGAGTCCGGAAATTGCTCGCGGGCGTCGAGTACGGCCTGGGCGCAGGTTTCTATAGTTTGTTTTTTGGTGTCGCTTACGTCTTGGGGCCAGGGGAAGTTGTTGTAGATAGCGGGTGCATAGCTAATCCTGCTTTCAAGCCGTCCGCTAATTGCGCGTGTCCAAGCCATATGCATCGTCGAGTGCATCACACCAAAAAAATAGTGATTACATTTAGGCACGATAATCAATTTTTCGTGCGCGATTATATCCGGCGGCAAAAACGCCATTGGTATAAACATGCGGCGTTCCGACGACACTCTAGGCATAGCAAGATAGTGGGTTTGAGGCTGCCTATCCTGGGTAAAAAGCATTGGTTTCTGAGCAAAATCACGGACACTTTTGGTCTTGCTCTGCATCCGACTTCTTTTTACTAGCTCAAGTATTTTTAATACGTGAGGCATTTTTCGCAGTGCGGCAGGTGGGCAGTCTCGGAGCCAAAGACAATAACGTGTCTCACCGTGCAAAAATTCACGGCCACCAATGAATTGTTTAATCCATTCGGCTGCAATCGGCTCCTCCGAAATGAGGCTGTCACGCTCATCACTGGTAAGTATCAGATGCCCGCCATCTGTTGGTTGGCTGCCTTTCGTTAGTGGAGGCTGTCCCTGCGCGGGCTTCGTACGAGATGGTAGGAATATCGTTGGCCCATCTACTAAATAAGGATTTATCCGTTCAGCCTTTATAGCATGTGGCTCGTCAGTCGGGCGAGCATAATCGAATATCCATTTCGGTCCGTTTTCCTTTAATCCAAAGCCAACTATTACACAATGGACTCCAGCTTTGCCGCGTGCCTCGCTAGTCCATTGGAATGTCCGATGAGCAAAATTAATCCTCAATCCTCGCTCCACCAAAGTGGGCCAAAGGATGCCGACTTGCTCACCTTGGGTAATCGAATTGGTAGACACAAAGGCGCACCGCAAGTGGTGGTTATTTGCGGTGTTTTGATTGAGGTAGTCGATAGCTTTCTTATACCAGCAACTAACGAAATCAAGCCTTCCGTGTCTACCGGTCCCACCCCACATTCGACGCATATCCGCCATTTGTTCTTCATTGCGCCATTGATGCCCTATAAACGGCGGATTCCCCAATATGTAGTTCAGCTTTTCCTTCGGAACCACCTCCGCCCAATCCACCCGCAAGGCATTCCCATGATGAATATGCGGCGTTTTTTCCAGCGGAATCCGGGCAAAGTACATCCCGAATTCCTCGCCGATTTTCATGTTCATCTGGTGGTCGGTGAGCCACAGCGCGACTTCGGCGATGCGGGCCGGGAATTCTTCTATTTCTATGCCGTAGAACTGGTCGACGTCGATGTTCACCAGACTGTGCACGTCGAACTCGAGCTGGCCGGATTCGCGTGAGGCGCGCAGCACGTCCAGTTCCAGTTCGCGCAGGTGGCGGTAGGTAACGACCAGGAAGTTGCCGCAGCCGCAGGCGGGGTCTAAAAATATGAGCGTGCGCAGCTTCTTGTGGAATTCGAATAGTTTGTTTTTGTTGGTTTTAACCTTATCGAACTCGGCGCGCAGGTCGTCCAGGAACAGCGGCTTGATGAGCTTTTCTATGTTTTGTTCGCTGGTGTAGTGGGCGCCCAGGTTTCTGCGCGCCTCGCCGTCCATAATCGACTGGAACATGGCGCCGAATACGGCAGGGCTGATCTGGCTCCAGTCGAGCGCGCAGGCTTCCAGCAGGGCGTCGCGCATTTTCGAGTTGAAGGCGGCGATGGGCAGGGTTTCCGCGAATAGCTGGCCGTTGATGTATGGGAATGCGGCGAGTTGTTCATCCAGCGCACTGGAACGGTTGGCGTGCGGGGTGTTGAGCACCTGGAACGCGTAGTTCAGGGCCGAGCCGAGGTCATGGCCGTCTTCATGCGTGCGCTCTTCTATCCACAGCCGGAATGCCTGCGCGGGCTGGAAGATGCCGGTGTCTTCCGCGAACAGACAGAACAGCAATCTAACCAGCAGCATTTCCAGCTTGTGACCGTCGTAGCCGGACTCCTTAAGGGCATCGTGCAGCTTGCCCATGCGCTCGGCGGCCTTCACATTCACCGGGTCTTCCGCGCGCAGGATTTGCGGTTTGTAGCCAGCAATAAAGCCGAAACGTTTTATTTGCTTGGGGAAGTCTTTGAGCTTGAACTCGTGCTGGTTGCCCGCTTCCAGATCGTACAGACGAATGGTAGCGAAGTCGGAGACGACCACGTACTGCGGCAGGTCGCGCTCTTTCAGATTCGCGAAGTAATCAATCGCCTGGGTGTGGGCGGCGTCCAGGTCTTTGCCCAGGGATTTATGCTCGGCGATTAACGTGCCGGGCCAGAAGCAATCAATGAAACCGGCCTTGTCATTCAGTTTTTTTACGTGTGCTTCAAAGCTCGCTACCCGCCGACGCGACAAGCCAAAAACCTGGAAAAATTCATTCCAGAAGGTTTGCGCCTCGCCGCGTTCGTAGGATTCGTCCGCCCATTCATGGGCGAAGGTGGTGGCGCGGTCGCGGATTTCGTTCCAACTCAGCGGCATGGTTCTACTTTAATATGAAATCTGCCGCAGATGCCGCTTGCCTGCGATCCCGCTTCGCGGGCCCCTCGCAGGAGGCGGCACAGCGCCATTTCGTTCCAGGAAAGTGGCAAGGGGTTATTCGATGATTCTTGTGTCTAGGTTCGGCACTCTAGCAAAACGCTGGTCGTTGGTGAGAAACAATACTTCACCGGGCAGGCTCAGCGCGCAGGCTGCTTGCAAGGCATCGGGAGTTTTCAGGCCAAACTTGGCGCGTAGTTCGGTTGCATGGGTTACGACTTGGCGCTTTAAAGGCACGCGGGTCAGGGTGGGAGCATTAAAGAAACGGTCAAAACGATTAGGCAACTCTGTTGGGCCCAGGTGCAAGGGCTTAACACGACACTCGAGTAAGCTCAGTTCAGATACCGCATGCTGCGCCCGGTGTCCGCCCAATCTTACCAGGATACCCTTGAGCTGCGAGTACCAGGGTTCTACCGCTTCAACCAAATAAATAACCGCACAGGCATCATAAAAAAAGACCACTTTAGTCCTCGCCCCAGGATGCCCGCTCCTCGGCGATTATCGCGTCAATTTCGGCCTTGGTTTTGGTGCCCTGCCACGGCCGGTCGGATATCAGCCCCCAAATAGAGGTTGCAGGGTCGGTGTCCGTGTTGGCTTCATCGCGAACCTGGCCAGCTTGCGGTTGCAACTTGGTCGGAACGAGTAGATGTTGCAGTACATATTCCCGCATGCTCAAGCCCAGAAGCGAGGCTCTGGCCTTGATCTCACGATGGACGGGTTCGGGTATTTCGATGCTCAGGCGACTCATAATGCGATTGGGTGAGGGGCAATATGTAAAAATGTACATTAACGCATGGCGTTTGGCGCTGCAAGCGTGATGCAAAACCGTTTCACAATCCTGCGCGAACACAAGGTAAAATAAATAACCTACGCCAATACGCAAACGAGACCTACCTATGCCCGATACGCCCCGAACAACCCCTGCTATCGCCATTATCGGCGCTGGATTTTCCGGGCTTTGCACCGCAATTCAATTGAAGAAAGCCGGGTTCGATAACTTCACGATTTTCGAAAAAGGCGACGAGGTAGGCGGCGTGTGGCGCGAGAACACCTACCCCGGCGCGGCTTGCGATGTGCCCTGGCATTTGTATTCGTTTTCGTTTGAGCACCGCACGGATTATTCCTGCCCTTATCCGGAGCAGCCGGAAATTCTGGATTACCAGAAATACTGTGCGCAGAAATATGGCGTTTATCCGCACGTTAAATTCAATACCGAGGTTACCGCGGCCGAGTTTGATGATGCCCGGCAATGCTGGCATGTAACTACCGGCGATGGACAAACCGAGCGCTTTAATGTGCTGATTACCGGCGTGGGCCAGTTAAGCCGGCCGGGCTACCCCCGAATCAAAGGTATGGACGATTTCGCCGGCCACAGCTTTCACTCCGCCGAGTGGGACCACGATTACGATTTGCAAGGCAAGAAGGTGGCGGTGATCGGCACCGGCGCGAGTGCGATTCAGTTTATCCCGGAAATTTCCAAAGAGGTGGCGGAATTAACCGTTTTCCAGCGCACCGCGCCCTACTTGCTGCCGCGTTTTCAGCGCCAGTACGGGGCGATTAACAAGTGGCTGTTCAAGACTTTTCCGCATTATCGCGATATTTTCCGTTTTGGCATTTTCGGCCTGGCGGAGGCCAGCGTGCCGGCCTTCAATAAGCAGAGCAAGCTGGCTGGCTTTTTCAAATGGGTGTCGATGCGGCACCTGAACAAGCAGGTGAAAGACCCGGCGCTGAAGAAAAAACTCACCCCCGACTACGCCATCGGCTGCAAGCGCATTCTGTTTTCCAGCAATTATTTTCCGGCGCTATCGCGCTCGAACGTTAACCTGGTTACTGAAGATATCAGCCATATCGCGCCAGATGGCGTAGTAACCCAGGATGGCCAGACCCACGCGGCGGATTGCATTATTTATGGCACCGGCTTCAAGGCTACCGAGTTTCTGGCGCCTATTAAAATTACCGGGCGCGATGGCTTGTCACTAGACAAGCGCTGGTCAAACGGCGCCGAAGCCTACAAGGGCATTACGCTGGACGGCTTCCCAAATATGTTCATGTGCTACGGCCCCAATACCAACCTGGGCGGTAATTCCATTATCTTTATGATCGAATGCCAAGCAGACTATATTGTGGACAGCGTTAAAAAACTCGCCGACTCCAAAGCCAAAAGCATGGAAGTACGCAGCGACATCGTTAGCGAATTTAATCGTGATTTGCAGGAAGAATTGGATAATAGCGTTTGGAGCCTGGGCTGCGGCAGTTGGTATAGCAATGCGCAAGGCCGCATCACCAACAACTGGCCCGGCACCAATACCCGCTACCAGCGCATTACCAAGCACGCGGATTTGGAGAATTACAAATTAACCGCTTAGGCCGCTGGGCGCATTGATCAGGCAGCGTCGGAACGCTTGGGTAATTTCCAGTTCGGCCGCACAAAATGGCAGGTGTAACCACCGGGGTTGAGTTTAAGGTAATCCTGGTGCTCCGGCTCGGCCTCCCAGAAATCGCCGACCGGTTCGACTTCCGTAACTACCTTACCCGGCCATAAACCGGAAGCCTCGACATCAGCAATGGTATACAACGCCACTTCGCGCTGCTCTTCATTAGTGTAATAAATCGCGGAGCGATAGCTGGGGCCGCGGTCGTTGCCCTGGCGGTTTGGGGTGCTGGGGTCATGAATCTGGAAGAAAAATTCCAGCAGCGCACGGAAGCTGGTTTGCGTGGGGTCAAATAAAATCTCGACCGCCTCGGCGTGCTTGCCGTGATTGCGATAGGTGGCGTTGGGCACTTCGCCGCCGGAATAACCGGCCCGTGTACCCAGTACGCCGGGCTGGCGGCGGATTAAATCCTGTACGCCCCAGAAACAGCCACCGGCGAGTACGGCGCGTTCGGTACTGTCTGCCATGTAGGCCTCCTGCGATCAACTATAAGCGTTGCAGTCTAGACATTCCAAAGCGCGGCAAATTCCGTATTCTAGAGAACCCTATCCGCGCGGCCTACGCCGCCTTGTCGGCCAGCGCGGGCTCGAATTCCAGAATCCCATCTTCGATGGGTTCTTCCAGCAGCATTTCCTTGTCACGCGAATAGTGGTTCATCACGCGCCAAGGCAATTTGCTGCCCTGGCGCGGCAGGCGGTCCGCGGCGCGGCGCACGTAGCCGGAATTAAGCGCGCCCATAACGGGGACATCCTCGGCACAGCCCTCTTCGTCGTGCGGGGTAGCTACGCGGTAGTTTTCTGCGTCCATGTGGTTAAGCAGACGGCAGATATAGTCGGCAGCGATGTCGGCTTTCAGTGTCCACGAGGCGTTGGTGTAGCCGAAAATGGTTGCCAGGTTCGGGGCGTCTTCAACCAATACGCTTTTATAGGTCATCACGTCGCTGGCGGCACGGCGTTCACCGTCTACGCTCAGGTCAATATCACCCAGGAGCTGCATTTGTAACCCGGTGGCGGAAATAATGATGTCGGCTTCCAGTTCTTCGCCGGATTTCAGCTTGATGCCGGTTTCAGTGAAAGTATCGATGTGGTCGGTAACCACAGAGGCCTCCCCGGAGCGCAAAACCTTGAATAGATCACCACTGGGGACCGCGCACAGGCGCTCGTCCCAGGGGTCGTAACTGGGTGTGAAATGGCGCATATCGAAATCATCACCCAGTTGTTTCCGCACACCCCATAGCAACAGGCTGCGCATGAACTTAGGATATTTTCGCGCCATCACGTACTGCGCCCTTTGCAGTGCAATATTGCGTTTGCGCGCCATCTTGTAGACCATATCCTTGGGCAGGTATTGCTGCATTTTGGCGGATATCTTGTCGAAAGCCGGCAGTGAAATAATATAGGACGGCGAGCGTTGCAGCATGGTGATGTGGGCCGTGTCTTTCGCCATCGCGGGCACCAGCGTCATTGCCGTGGCGCCGCTACCGACAACCACAACTTTCTTGCCGCTGTAGTCGAGATTTTCCGGCCATAGCTGGGGGTGGATGACTTCGCCCTTGAATCGCTCGCGGCCCTTAAATTCGGGCATATAGCCTTCGTCGTAGCGGTAATAGCCCGTGCCGAGTATCAGAAAATTACAGCTGAAATGACGCGTCTCGCCGCTGGCTTCCACTTGCGCTGTTACGGTCCAGCAGGCGTCGGTGCTGGACCACGCCGCGGCAGTAATCTTCAGACCGAAACGGACTTTTTCCTCTACGTTGTATTCGTTAGCCGTATCCTTCAGATATTCCCGGATGGACGTGCCATCGGCCAGCACCTTGGGCTCCTGCCAGGGCCGGAAGCTGTAACCGAAGCTGAACATATCCGAATCGGAACGGATGCCAGGATAACGGAATAAATCCCAGGTGCCGCCGATGGACTCGCGCCGCTCCAGAATGGCGAACGACTTATTCGGGCAATCTTTTTGCAAATGACAGGCCATACCGATTCCGGAGATTCCGGCACCGATGATGAGCACGTCCATATGTTGGAGGGCTTTTTTTGATTTGGGCATGGCTTAAACTCGTGTGAAGTTGCGCACATTATACCATTACGCACTGTTAAGGTTGAAGCGTGCTTACATCAATCCTGGAAAGGCCGGAGTAGGTCGGCTTAGCTCGCCAGAGCGCAAGCCGACATCAAACTGCTTGGGAGTAGACTGGGTTCGCTTCGCGGCTTCGATGGGGACAGTATGATGCATACTGTCCCCGCTCGGAGTTACACCCAGCTTATGCTACAAACAAGTCCACAAACTCATTCACCGGGGTAGCGTCGGTGGTGGCTTGGTCGGCCACGATTTTATGGATTTTCTCGGCGTTCTTGGGCGCAATCTTCAGGGTTAGATTGTGCGCGAACTTCTTCTTCAACTCGGGAATACCCTCGTCGCGACGACGACGATGACCAATCGGATAATCCACCGACACCTGTTCGGTCTTGGAGCCATCCTTAAAGAACACCTGCACGCTATTACCAATGGCGCGCTTGTCGTCTTCCAGGTATTCCCGAGTGAAGCGTTCGTTTTCGGTAACTTCCATTACGTCGCGCAGTTGGTCGATACGCGGGTCGGCGGCCACGCTGTCTTCGTAGTCGGCGGCGGTCAGGCGGCCGAATACCAGCGGCACGGCGACCATGTACTGAATGCAGTGGTCGCGGTCGGCCGGGTTATTCAGCGGGCCGGTCTTGTCGATAATGCGCACGCCGGATTCCTGGGTTTCGATCACAATTTTCTCGATTTCGTCCAGGCGGTCTTTAACTTCCGGGTGCAGGGTTATGGCCGCTTCGCAGGCGGTTTGCGCGTGGAATTCAGCCGGGAAGGCAATTTTGAACAGCACGTTTTCCATCACGTAACTGCCGAATTCCTGCGGCAACTTGATTTCCTCACCACGGAACAGCGCATCCTGGAAGCCCCAGGTGGGTACGGTCAAAACAGACGGATAACCGATTTCGCCGCGCAAGGTGCGCAGTGCCAAAAGCACACCGCGGCTGGTGGCATCGCCGGCAGCCCAGGATTTACGCGGGCCGGTGTTCGGAGCGTGGCGATAAGTACGCAGCGCGCCGCCGTCTATAAACGCTTGCGTGGTTGCGTTGATGACTTCTTCGCGGGTACCGCCGAGCATGCGGGTAACGACCGCGCAGGTGGCAATACGCACCAGTAAAACGTGGCACAGACCTACGCGGTTAAACGCATTTTCCAGCGCGAGCACGCCCTGAATTTCGTGCGCCTTGACCATGGCCACCAGCACATCGTGCAGGCTCAGCGGGTCTTCGCCCTTGGCAATGTTCTGGCGCGATATGTAATCGGCTACGGCCAGAATGCCGCCCAGGTTATCCGACGGATGGCCCCATTCGGCTGCCAGCCAGGTATCGTTGAAATCCAGCCAGCGAATCATGCAGCCGATGTTGAACGCAGCTGTAACAGGATCCAGCTCGAACGACGTGCCGGGTACTTTTGCGCCGCCTTTCATGTCCGCACCCGGCACTACCGGGCCCATCAACTTGGTGCAGGCCGGGTAGGTAAGCGCCTGCAGGCCGCAGCCCAGGGTGTCGATCAGGCAGTAGCGCGCGGTTTCCAGCGCCTCTTTGCTGGTGATCTCGGTATCGCAGACATAATCGGCGATTTTTTGAATAACGGAATCGGGTTCCGGGCGCTTGGTTGAACGGATATCTGAAGACATGTTTTTAGCTACTCCACTGTAATGCAGCCGCGCAATTTACCACCGCAGAGGTGCGTTTCCCAAATTTTCGACCTCTGTCCATTCCTGCAACTCATGGGTATACAGCGGCATCAGAGATATTTTTTTGTGTAGCATGCGCATACGTCCATCTACGTAATACTCATGAATCTCAAAAACAAAACCATAGTTCTTACCGGCTCCTCTTCAGGCATCGGCGAAGCGGCCGCGAAGAAACTTGCGCTCAAAGGCGCCAAACTGTGCCTTGTGGCACGCCGTGAAGAAGAACTGGCGCGCGTGCAAAAAGACATCGAAGCCAGCGGCGGCAAAGCCTGGATTTTCCCCTGTGACCTAACCGACGAAGCCGCGATCAACACCTGCGCCACCGCGATTCTGGACGAGCACCGGTACGTCGATGTGCTCATCAACAACGCCGGACGATCCATCCGCCGTCCCGTTACCGAAGCATTCGACCGGCTGCACGATTACCAGCGCACCATGCAGATCAACTACTTCGCTGCCGTGCAAATGACCCTGGCCTTTCTGCCCGGCATGCTGGAAAACCGCCACGGCCATATCGTGAACGTGTCCAGCTATTCCACCCTGGCGCCGGTGCCGCGTTTTACTGCCTACGTGGGCAGCAAGGCCGCGCTTGAAGGGTTTTCCCAATCCCTGCGCTCGGAGCTAACCGGCAAGGGTGTCAGCGTAACCGTAATCAACTACCCGCTGGTGCGCACCCCCATGACAGCGCCCACAAAAATGTATAAATCCGTGCCGATGATGGACACCGACGAGGCCGCCGACTGGATGCTCGACGCGGTCACCAAACGCCCGGCACGGGTCGCCAAATTGACTGGCCGGGCGCTTGATCTGGCGAAAGCTGCCGCGCCCGGGGCAACCAATGCCGTAATGTCGCGGTTTTTTAATATTATGGCGGCGCGGATGAAGAGCAAGATGGATGAAGGCTCATAGGCAACCGAACGACCTCATCTTGAATACAAGGGTTCAAAAATGGTCGGCTGGAAGCCGACTCGAAATACTCCCTCTCCCCGCACTAGTGGGGAGAAGGCCGGGGTGAGGGGGGTCGAACCGATTCGGCACTTTTCTATCTTGTGGGCCGGTGGCGTATTCACTTATAAATCAGGAAACATCTCGTAAATCCACGCCGGGCGGGCCTTGTTGCGCCAGATTATCTGACCGCGCTCGATCAGCAATGCATCCCGCAACGCGCGGCCTTTTTCCGAGTTATCCACCATGGTCAGGCGATCCACCAATTCGACAGACACCAATACATTGGCGCGCAGATTTTCATAGCGGCTGCGGATTTTTTCCGGCGGCACGGGATGCCCGCCTTCGCGGATGCGCTGGCCTACACGGGCGACCGATAACTCCGGCGAGCTGACGCACACAAACGTCATCCAGATTACATAGTCCGCCGCGCGGGCCTGGTTAATCAGTTCGAGTTTGGAGGGATGCGAGAATACGGTTTCCGCAACAAATGACTTGCGCGCGGCAATCAGGCGTTGGCGTGTTTGCGCGGCCAGGCGTCCGGCTTCGTAGGCGTGGCGTGCGTAACTTTGCGGCCATTTTGCGCGTGCTATCAGATCGGCATTCACAAATGGCGCTTTCAGGTGCGGCGCGATAACGCGCTGGTAATAAGTGCTTTTACCGGCGCCGTTGGGACCAACGATTAGCCACAGCAGTGGCGCTGGATGGATAAGAGCGATAACGGCTGACCCGCAGGCGACTAAGGTTTAAGCCGCGGAATCCGGTACTTCGGCGTAGGCGTCTACATCGGCGATAATGCGTTTGCGGCCGTTGGGCTGCACTTCCACCACTTCGCCAGCCTCGTTTAGCACGGTATAGGCCAGACCGGCATGGGATTTTTCGCGTTGCAGGCTGCGGTCGCCCTTGGGGTTAAACGTAAGCGTTTCCAGCGCGCCCAGGGCTACCGCGCGCTCGTCTGCATTGAGTGCGTCAAATTCGCGGCCGGCGTTCAATACACTGCGGATTTTATCCATGGACACGCCGGGCAGGCGTTCCAGCGCACGCCCCAGGCGCGCCCAGTATTCAAGCTGTTCGGTCATGGAGCGATTCATGGCCGCGGACTCAATGCGGGCGGCATCGGCGATGTCGTCAGTGATTTTAATTGCTGTGGTCATGTCGAATTATCTGGTTGCAATATGCAACCATTATATCTCTTTTCCAGAAAAATATCCAGACCGCGCCGGGTCGATTTATTAGGCCGCTGGCGGCAAGGCGGCCGGTTGTTCCGACGTGCTCGACGGCGTCGCGGTAGGTACCGGTTTTTCCCCGCGCAAGCGCGCGGCAATGCCGCGGAACAGCCGCGCGATTACGCGGAAAAGTTTTGGCAACAGCCAGATCATGAGCACGATCAGCACCAGCGATACGCCGAGCATAATCCAGGGGTGATATACGGTGGCCCAGATTGCGCCGAACACCGCGGCATCTTCGGCCATGGAGAGCGACCAGTTCGTTACCGGTTCCGGCGAGGTATTGACCATCAGGCGTGTGCCCGCCTTGGCAGCGTGCGCGCCGAAAGCCATACCGCCGCCCACCAGACCGGCGGCAATTTCCAGCGCGGGGCCGACGTCCCCCACCGCCCCGGCCGCCAGCATGGCGCCGGCCGGAATACGAATAAAGGTATGGATGGCATCCCAGCCGGTATCCACGCCGGGCACCTTGTCGGCAAAAAATTCCGTGCAGTACATCAGCCCAGCCGCACCAATAACCAGCGGATTTGCCAGCACCTGCAAATCAGGCGGCAGGGTCATACCGCCAGAAGCGCCCATTAAACCGAGCATCAATACGACCGCGTACAGATTAATGCCGCTGGCCCAACCCACGCCGAGCGTAAGCGCGATGAGCGTAACAATGTCGTGATACTGTTCCATGCGATTTTCCCGCAGCTACGAATATCTCATCTTACAATGTCTGGGTTAATGTTCGCTGAACGAGGCAGCGGCGCTCACGCGGCCTTGCGAAATGTCAGATTAAAACGACAGCTGCCGGTCTTGAAATGCTGGCCCGGCTTTAGCGTCAATACGCCGTGGTAGTTCAAGCGGGCGACGCCACCCCAGACGACTACATCGCCGTGTGTCAGTGGCACGCGTTCGGGTTTGTCGGCCCTGCTCTGGCCGGCGAACTGGAATACCGCGGGCAAGCCCAGCGAAACGGATACGATCGGTTGCTGAAAATCGCGCTCATTTTTATCCTGGTGCAGGGATAATTTCGTGCCGGGTTCGTAACGGTTGATCAGGCAGGAATCCGGCACAAAATTCTTATAACCGGACTGCACGGCTGCCGCCTGCGCCAACTGCAAAAATACCTCCGGCATGGGGGGCCACTGCGCGCCGGTTTCCGGATCGATGGCTGAATAACGGTAGCCTGATTTATCCGTAACCCAGCCCAGTGACCCGCAATTAGTCATGGCCACCGACATGCGAAAGCCGCCGGGGGTGGTCATGTGCCGGAAAGGGGCTTTTGCGGCCACGCTGTGCAACGCGGCCAGCAGTGCATCGTCGTTGCCCGCGGCCAGGCCGCGCAAGACTACGGCGCCCGGGGCTAGCCCGGGCGTTAGGGATTGCTGCCAGACCGCAGGCTTGTCGAACAGATCAAGCGTCATTCCTGGGATTTTCGGTAATAGTCACAAGCAGCGCGCGCAAGCTCGCAAGTGTGCTGGTTAACTGATCCGCTGAATATTGTTCGGAAGCGCCCTGGCCCCACACCGGACCCGGCCAGGCGGGGTCGGTCTCGCGGCGCACAATAACGTGAACGTGTAGTTGCGGCACCTGATTACCCAGGGTCGCGATATTGAGCTTGTCGCCTTCGAACTGGCGCATCAGTGCCTGCCCGACTCGGGTGACTTCAGCCCACAGTTGCGCCTGTTCGGACTGCGGCAGATCGTAGACCTCACGCAAAGCCGGCCGGCGCGGCACCAGAATCAGCCAGGGGTAGCGGGCATCGTCCATCAACAACACACGGCACAAGGCCAGATCAGCTACAAGATGCGTGTCAGCAGCTAGTTTGGGATGCAGACTGAAACTCATGACGGACCACTGGCCAGTGTTGCAACAAAACCGGAAAACAGAATCAGCAAGCCCGTAATCTCCGCCACGATCAATGCGCCCATGAATACCGACAAGACCCAGTCCGGCAAACGGCCACGGCCCAGTTTATGCGGCCTGGCCAGTTGGTTGTCGGTATCACGCAGGAACCCGTGCAAAGCGTAACTGGCCACCGCGGCGGCAAAAAATAATACCGCCAGCCACACGCCGAGCAGGTTCACCGCATTCGGCCACGCACTGCGCTGCGCCAGCAGCGCTAGCACCACGCAGGCGAAGCTGTATAGCAAGGCCGTGCGGTGCGCGATATCCACATACACCGGCGCCTGCGCATTCGGGCTGGTCATGATGCAGCGGTACTTCCAAACACCGGTGAGCATGCCCGTGAGCAGAAAGCCGCCCGCCCAAAGCAGGGCAAGATCGTAGGCGCTCATGCCCTGCTTTTTGCCGGCGCTTTACCCGCGTTGGTCGATGGTTGGGAAGTCGCGCACATCGGGGCCGATGTAGTCCGCGCTCGGGCGAATCAGGCGGTTGTCCGCACGCTGTTCAAAAATATGCGCAGCCCAGCCGGTTAAACGCGAGATCACGAAAATCGGCGTGAACAGCGCAGTCGGGATACCCATAAAATGGTAAGCCGTGGCGTGGTAGAAATCGGCGTTGGGGAAGAGTTTTTTCTCGTCCCACATGACGTTTTCCAGGCGCTCAGAGATGTCGTACAGGTTCTTCTTGTATTCGTCATCCCCGGCGAACTTGCGGCTCCAGTCTTTAATAATCGCGTTACGCGGGTCGGAGGTTTTGTACACGCGGTGGCCAAAGCCCATGACCTTTTCCTTGCGCTCGAAAATCTTGCGCAGGCCAGCCTCGGCGTCGTCCGGATCTTTGAAGGTTTGAATCAGTTCCATGGCCTTTTCGTTGGCGCCGCCATGCAAGGGGCCGCGCAACGCGCCGATGGCACCGCAGATGGCGGAATAGAAATCCGAAAGCGTTGCAGTAACCACACGCGCGGTGAAGGTGGAGGCGTTGAATTCATGTTCCGCGTAGAGGATCAGCGACGCGGACATGGCTTTTTCGAAATCTTCGCGCGGTTTTTCGCCGTGCAGCAGATGCAGGAAGTGGCCGCCGACGGAATCATCATCGGTTGCTGTTTCGATGCGCTTTCCGCTACTCGCAAAGTGGTGCCAATACATGAGCATGGAGGCAAAACTGGCAAGCAGGCGGTCGGCCACATCCTGCTGTTGCGATTCGGGGTCGTTTTCCTGCTCGATGCAACCGAGTACGGAACAGCCCGTGCGTAGCACATCCACCGGGTGCGAATCGGCGGGCAGTTGTTCCAGCGCAGTTTTCACGCCGTCCGGCAGGCCGCGCAGGGTTTTGAGTTTGGCCTTGTACTGGTCGAGTTCGGCCTGCGTGGGCAGTTCGCCCTTGAGCAGCAAATAAGCGATTTCCTCGAACTCGGCCTTGGCCGCCATATCTTCAATCATGTAGCCGCGGTACGTCAGACCCACGCCCTGCTTGCCGACGGTACATACGGCCGTTTCACCGACGGAAATGCCGGCTAGGCCCTTGGTGTTTTCCGGTTTACTCATCAACTGCTCCTTTGCTATCTCTTTTATGCCTGTAGATCGACCACGGTGCGGCCTTCGATCTCGCCGGCGATCATGGACTCGCAGGCTTGGCGTACATCGGCCAGGCCTATGGTCCGCTTGATAATATTGTCCAGATGGGGCGGCTTCGCCTCCCCGGCCAGGTCCTGCCAAATTTGCTGGCGCCAGGCCATGGGACATTCTACCGAATGAATCCCAAGCAAACTTACGCCGCGCAGGATAAACGGCATCACGGTAGTTTCCAACTTGAAGCCACCGGCCAGGCCAATAGCGGCCACGTTGCCGTAGGGCGCAACCTGGGTAACCAAGCTGGCCAATAATGCCCCGCCGACGCTGTCGACTGCACCACCCAAACGGGCAGCGGACAAAGGTTTTCCGTCGTCGGCGTAGTCTTCCGGCGACACCACTTCTTTTGCCCCGAGACTGCGTAAATAGTCCCCGGCCTGGTCGGCTTTGCGGGTGATCGCAATCACCTCGAATCCCGCGGCGCTAAGCATATCTACCGCGAACGAACCCACGCCACCGGTTGCGCCGGTGACGGCAATGGGCCCCTGTTCCGGAGTTTGACGATTTTCTAAAATACGTCGTTTGGCAAATCCCGCGGTGAAACCGGCGGTACCCAGGCCCATGGCTTCAAATTGACTCAAACCGCTGGGCAAAGCCACGACGCAATCGGCCGGCACGCGCAAATATTCAGCGTAACCGCCGTCGCGAGTTTCGCTTAGAGAGTAGCCGGTAACAATGACTTCATCGCCCGAAGAAAAGCGATCATCTTCGGACGACTCAACCACGCCAGAGGCGTCTATCCCGCCGTTGAGCGGCGGTTTGCGCACGATCTTACCCTTGCCGGTCACCGCCAGCGCGTCCTTGTAGTTAACGCTGGAATAGCGGACCTTGATTAGCACATCGCCTGCGCTGAGATCATCGACAGAAATGTCTTCAAGGCGCGCCTCGGTGCCTTTTTCAACCTGATGTATGCGCAGTGCCTGCATTTTGCCTCCTGCCTTCTGTATAAGAGGGGGGCAAAGCCTAGCACGCGAGACGCGAGTTTGAGCAAACACCAGGCTCGCGTTAGGGTGGTCGGGTATTCAAACCAACAGGTGCACGCCAATGAGCGACCATGTATACAAAGTTGTCGAAATCGTCGGTTCCTCCACCAAAAGCATGGAAGATGCGATTAACAACGCGGTAAAAGAAGCCTCGAAAGGCCTGCGCAACCTGCGCTGGTGCCAGGTAACTGATACCCGCGGGCACATTGAAGATGGCGCTGTGGCGCACTGGCAGGTGACTGTGAAGATTGGGTTTACCAAGGAATCCGGCGCATAAGCCGGCCCCGTCCAACGCAGTGATTTTGGCGTAAAATAGCTGCGTTATGACAACACAAACTACCGATACGGATGCGTGGGACGCCCGTCTGAACCGTGACGACCTCGCGGGCGACGCCCCTGCTGACCCCTTGAGCCTGTTCGGACAATGGTTCGCCGATGCCCGCAGTGCAGAGCTCATCGAGCCGACAGGCGCTACCCTGGCAACCGTTGGCCATGACGCGAAACCCTCCGCCCGCACGGTGCTGGTAAAGCGATTCGATGATCAGGGCTTTTATTTCTACACCAATTACAGCAGCCGCAAAGGACAGGAGTTATCGGCAAACCCCCACGCCGCCCTGCTTTTCTGGTGGGACAAGCTGGAACGCCAAGTGCGGATCGAGGGCGAGGTCGCGATGCTGAGTGCAGGCGAATCGAGTCGCTATTTCGCCAGCCGGCCGCGCGGCAGCCAGATCGGCGCGCACGCTTCGCCGCAAAGCGAGGTTATTGCCAGCCGCGCGGTGCTGGAACAGCGTTTCGCTGAAACCGAAGCGCAGTTTGGCTCGGGTGAAATAGCGCGTCCCGAAAACTGGGGCGGCTACCGGCTGACACCCGAACACATCGAGTTCTGGCAGGGGCGCAAGAACCGCCTGCATGATCGCCTGCTTTACATCAGGTCGAATAAGCTGTGGCGCATCGAGCGCCTGGCGCCCTGATCAATAATGGAGTCCACAGCATGAATCTGATTATTGGCGCGGGCTCGGTCGGCACGGTGCTGGCCGCGTATCTGGTGGAAAGCGGGCACCCGGTGCAGGTGCAGATTCGACCCGGCAAGCTCGACGCCTATCATGCGCTCGAGCGGCTGCAGGTTATAGCCGCGGACGAAGCGATGCTGGTAGACGTGCCCGCGCCGGCGATAGTCTGCGGCGAGACCGCGACACAGGCTGAGCATATTTTTGTTTGTGTGAAACGCGGAAATTTAGCCGAGGTTCTGAATACGCTGGCACCGGTCATTTCAAAATCCACCGTGATCGTGCCCTGCATCAACGGCGTTGGGCTGGTGCAGGCGGTTAAATCCATATTGCCGGACAATCCGGTGGCGCCTGCAACCATCATGTTCAACGCCAGAATGGAAGCGCCGCTGCGCGCGCGTCTGACTACACGTGCCGAAATTCTGATGGGCGGCGATCGCCCCGATCTGCATGGCTTGTTTAGTGCGTCCGGGGTTAAGTCTGCCGAGGCCGATGAGGCCACGGAATGGGGCAAACTACTCATCAATCTGAACAACGCCATCTGCGCGCTCACCCATCGCACGTTCAGCGACCTGTTTGGCGGCGAAAAACTGTTGATAGAATGTTTTATTGCCGTGCTGGATGAAGCCATCGGCGTGCTGCGCCAGGCCCACATTCCCTATTCCATGCCGGCACCGGTGCCCTACCCTGTGTATCGTTTTTTGCTGCGCCACGGCCGCGGTTTGCCCTTGTGGATTGCACGCCGCAAGAACGGTTTGAGCGACCAGGCACATCCGTCCATGCGCGCCGACCTGGAACAAGGCCGGCCAACCGAGGTCGATTACCTTAACGGCGCCGTGGTTGCGCTCGCGCATGCGCACGGACTGAACGCCCCGGTAAACGCAAAACTGGTAAAATTGGTGCACGAACGCGAGGCCTCTGGCATAACCGATGCCCACGCCGACGACTGGACGCCCTCCGCCCTGCTTACCGCGCTGGAAAACGCATGAAATACTTCTTTGCCCCAAATTTTGGTGCTAAACATTTTGCCGCCCTGCTGGTTGGCGCCTCGCTGTGTATTGGCAACGCGGCTCAGGCCGCCGTGTTTGATGCGCCCAAAGAAGGCGACGACATTATCGGCCATTCCAGTGAAACCGCGGCCGTTGAGAGCGATACGCTGGTAGAACTCGGCCGCCAGTACAATCAGGGCTACCGCGAAATGCAACTCGCGAATCCGGGGATCGACCCCTGGCTGCCCGGCGCCGACACTAAAATCACCGTGCCAAGCCAGTACATTCTACCGGATGCGCCGCGCGAGGGTATTGTGCTGAATGTGGCGGAATTACGCCTTTATTATTATCCGCCCGAGGGCTCGCAATACGCGGGCAAGGTGATTACCTATCCGCTAGGCATCGGCCGCGAGGGCTGGGCCACGCCCCTGGGTAAAACCCGGATTACAAGAACCCGGGCCAACCCCACCTGGACGCCGCCGCAATCCATCAAGGACGAGCACGCCGAAAAAGGCGCCCCCCTGCCCGATGTTGTGCCCGCCGGGCCGGACAATCCGCTGGGGGAATACGCGCTGTATTTAAGCCTGCCGAGCTATCTGCTGCACGGCACCAACAAGCCGGGCGGAATAGGCCTGCGGGTATCACACGGCTGCATCCGGCTTTACCCGGAGGATATCGCCGCCCTGTTTTCCATGGCGGGTGCGGGCACGCCGGTTAACATTGTGAACCAGCCCTACAAGACCGGCTGGTTGAATGGCGAGCTCTACCTCGAAGCCCATCCACCGGATGGTGAAGGCAAAAAACGGGTAGAAACCTATACCCCGATCGTGGAGCGCATCATCGCCGCTACCCAGGACAAACCGGAATATCCGGTCGGCTGGTTACACGCCCAGGAACTGGGCAAAACCAGCCATGGCATGCCAAGTGCAATAGGTGCAAAAAAGCTGGCAGCCAATCCCTGAGATTTCTAAGAACTCAAAGCCTAGCCTGATTAGCACTGGAATTCAGCAGCCCTGATAGTAAGGCACGTCATTCCGGATATCCGCTTCGCGGATTCCGGAATGACGTGCCTTTAAAGAATAGCTGAGTTTGGATGCTAATCAGGAAATATTGTGCATAAAAAAAGCCCCGCAATTGCGGGGCTTTTTGCTTCCGGTACTAACGACCTGAAAACGCCTTGCGCTTACTTGCTTTGCGATTGCTGGAAAGCGCGCTCAATGCGTTGCGAGTTCGCCTGGCAGCAGGACTTGGCTTCCTGCACGCCCTTGATGGCGCGATCAGCGGTCTGCTGAGCCTGCTGGGCGGCGCTTTGCGCAGCGGTCGCTGTGCTTTGCGCAGATTCCGCAGTGGTTACGGCCTTGTTAATTTCAGCACGTAACTCGTCGTGGTTGGAACAACCCGCAGCGGCGCCAACTAAAGCGGCAATTGCGGCAAACTTAATCAACTTGCTAGTCATACTTTGGCTTCTCCTGTTCGAATTCAATGCTTCCCATATACACGGAAACCATTCCCGCGACTGGGCGAAGTGCGCGAGAAAATAGCATATTTCACGCTTAAAACCCAATATTAGCCTCTTCCAATACGAAATGAGTCTGAAGCCAGGCACATGTTTCCAACATGAAATGAGTCTGAGCTAAGCATAACCGTTCAAGATGGTGGGATGAAACTCATCATGAACGTCAAACATTTAACGACCTTGCAGCAA
>JBDNIO010000220.1:0-1863 GCA_041688215.1 Salinisphaeraceae bacterium
CTGGGCAGCGTTGCCAGGGTTACCTGCAGGGGCCGTTGGTCGCTGCCGGATTATTCGCCAGCGCCATGCCAAACAGCACTGCTGCGTGCAGCGCGCTGGCAATGATCAGGCTAATGGAAAATCGGGAAGACAGCGTGTCCAGCATGGCGGGGTTTTCAGGCTTGCAGGCGTTTCGCAATGGCATCCAGCAGCAGCTCGCTGATGTTGATGTCGTAGATCTTGTCGAGCTCACGAATGCAGGTAGGGCTGGTCACGTTGATTTCGGTGAGTTTGTCGCCGATAACGTCTATTCCGACGAAGATAAGGCCTTTTTCGCGCATAAACGATGCCATTTCGGTACACATGTCGCGTTCGGCTTGGGTAATTTCCATCCCTTCGCCGCGCCCGCCGGCGGCCAGATTGCCGCGCGATTCACCGGCAGCAGGAATCCGCGCCAGTACTTGCGGCACCGGTTCGCCGTCGATGACCAGAATGCGTTTGTCGCCGTGTTCGATCGCGGGCAAAAACTTCTGTGCCATGGCGTAGCGCGTGCCGTGCTCGGTTAATACTTCCAGCATTACGCTCAGATTGGGGTCGCCTTTGGCCACGCGGAAAATGCGCGAACCGCCCATGCCGTCCAACGGTTTTAGCACGATTTGGTCGTGCGCCAGCAGGAAGCTGCGAATTTGGGCCGCGCTGCGGCTAACCAGCGTAGGCGCGCAGAACTGCGAAAACGCGGTAATCGCCATTTTCTCGTTCACATCGCGCAGCGCCGAGGGTTTGTTGACCACCAGCGCGCCGGCGGCTTCGGCGCGCTCTAGTATGTAGGTGGCGTAGATATATTCAGTATCGAAGGGCGGATCCTTGCGCATGAGGATAACGTCGAGTTCGCCCAGGGCCATTTCGCTGCGCTCGCTGGTAAACTCGAACCAGTCGTTGTTATCGTCGCGCAGGCTTAGCGTCCGCGTCTGGCCATAGGCCACCCCTTCGCGCACGCACAGGTCCGCCATTTCCATGTAATAAATCGTCCAGCCGCGCCGCTGGGCTTCCAGCAGCATGGCAAGGGTGCTGTCCTTGTAGGGGGTGATCTGGGAGATGGGGTCCATCACTACCCCAAGTGTAATGCTCATGCTTTGGCCTTTTATCAGGGCGTGAACGGGACCGAAACGGGGCTGTTCAGCGGCGTGGAATGAAATAGAAAAGCTGGCGTTCAGGACCTGCAAAGACAGGCGTGCGCCAATTCCGGAGAATAATGGTTAGGCATAATGGCTCAGAATATGCTACTAATCATCCTCAAAACAAACAGGTAGCATGGCACGCACGTGAGGAACAGGTTCCTGCGCGCTGGGCAAATGCTGCGAAGTAGCCAAGTACTGGCGGACGGAGGATATTTAATGGCGGCAGTAGAGGCACAGGCAAGCTCGCTTGCAGGTATCAAGGTCATGGTAATCGACGACAGTAAAACCATACGTCGTACCGCCGAAACCTTGCTGGGCCAGCGCGGCTGCGAAGTCCTTACCGCGGTTGATGGATTTGAAGCGCTTGCCAAGATAGCGGACCACCATCCGCAGGTGATATTCGTGGATGTGATGATGCCGCGCCTCGATGGTTATCAAACCTGCGCCTTGATCAAAAACAACCCCCGCTTCAAGCACACACCAGTGGTCATGCTGACCAGCAAGGACGGCCTGTTCGACCGCGCGCGCGGGCGCATTGTGGGCTCGGACCGCTACCTGACCAAACCCTTAGCCTCTTCCAATACGAAATGAGTCTGAAGCCAGGCACATGTTTCCAACATGAAATGAGTCTGAGCTAAGCATAACCGTTCAAGATGGTGGGATGAAACTCATCATGAACGTCAAACATTTAACGACCTTGCAGCAA
>JBDNIO010000221.1:0-6796 GCA_041688215.1 Salinisphaeraceae bacterium
CCACTGGATTGCCGCGTCAGCCCCGCTAAGCGGGGCTTCCTCGCAATGACGAATTTCTCATTTTAATCATGCGGTTGTATAAGTTCCAAACAGAATGACGCACTACACTAGGTTGTGCACTAATAAAAAGCCCGCTTCCCTGATCAGGGAAGCGGGCTTTAAGTTTGGTCAAGTGTTTAATTTATTGTTTGGTCACTTCCAATTCAACACGCCGGTTCTGCGCCCATCCGGCTGGGTTATCCGCACCATTGGGCTTGGTATTTGGCGCGACCGGCTGGGTTTCTCCAAAGCCTTTGCTGCTCAAGCGATTGGGCGCTATGCCGTGGCCTTCAAGGTATTGTCTTACCGATGCTGCGCGTTCGGCTGAGAGCTTCAGGTTGTAAGCGGCGTTGCCAATGCTGTCGGTATGGCCCTCGATGAGAACTTCAAGTGACGGGCTACCCTTGAGCGCATTGACCACGTTGTCCAGGCGATGCGTGGCGTCCGAAGTCAATCTAGCGGAATTAAACTCGAAAGTTACCCCTTTCAGAACAATCGGCGCTGCTTTTTCTACCGGACAACCATTCGCGTCTACCTGGGTGCCTGCGGGTGTGCCCGGGCATTGGTCACGGTTATCGGGTACGCCATCGCCATCGCTGTCCGCGGGGGTTATTGGCGCAGGCGCGGGGGCGGCTGCTACAGGCAGGGGCTCTGGAGGCGCGCCCAGCGGCATTTGCAGGTAAAGAGACACAACGTGGGCATCGAAGTTTTCGTTGTAGTTATTGGGTGAGCCGCCATCTACATGAATATTGCGATAACGGTATTCACCGCGCAGCGCAATCCCATAATCGTTTAGCGGCTGGATATAGCCCACTCCTGCGTCTATATAATTTGCTTCTTCATTCTGTATCGGGGCCTCGGTATTGAAATCCCCGTAGGCATAACCGGCGAGCAGGTAGAGCGGAATGGCATCGTGATCCGGGAAAAACAGGGCGGTAAGACCGTAACCCTCAACTTCGCCAACTTCCGAACCGGGGCCGCCATTTTCAATATCGATACCGGGGAACTGGAAGTAATAGGCTTCCAGGTTCAGCCACTTGGTGATGGGTTTGCCGATGGCGCCGCCGAAGCCATAATTATCGTCCAGGTCCAGGCCGTTGTCTTCACTGAAAAAACCGTAACTGACTTGCGGGGCAATATAGAAGCGGCCGTCAAAGGGCTTTTCCTGGGCAATACTTGCGCTGCTGGCGGCAAGTAAAACCAGTGCGAATAGTGTACCGAAGTTTTTCATCGTCTCTCCCTGTTATTGCGGTGCCGGTTTTTTTATCTAAATCCGGTCGGTTGAGCGGTGCAGGCGGGTACTCTTCTGCCTGACGCAGTTTACATTGCCAGAAGGGGAATATCAGTAATACAGATTAACCTGCTGTAAACCCTGTCTCAAGTTTTGACATGGTGTTGCGGGCAAAAAAAAGCCCGGTCCTTGCAGACCGGGCTAATGTTTTACGGCATGACCGTGTTACTCGCTGGTCACTTCCAGTTCCACGCGCCGGTTTTTCGCACGGCCTTCGGGGTTATCCGAGCCGTCGGGCATGGTGTTGGGTGCAACCGGCTGGCTTTCGCCAAAGCCTTTGCTGTCCAGGCGGCTGGCGTCAATATCGTGGTCGATCAGGTATTGACGCACCGATGCAGCGCGATCGTTGGAGAGTTTCAGGTTGTACTCTTCGGTATCGATGCTGTCGGTATGGCTCTTGATCAGCACTTCGATATCCGAGCTGCCTTTAAGCGCATTCACGACGTTGTCCAGCCGTTTGCTAGCCTCAGAAGTCAGCTGGTCCGAGTTGAACTCGAAGGTAACGCCCTTGAGTACGATGGGAGCCGCTTTTTCCAGCGGGCAACCTTTAGCATCGACTTCGGTATTCGGCGGAGTGCCGGGGCATTCATCATCGGGGTCGAGTACGCCATCACCGTCACTGTCGCGCGGGGCGAGCTGTGGCGGGGGTGGCGGTGCTGCTCGGGCCGGTTCTTCAGGCTCGGGCTGTTTCGGCGGTGCACCTAGCGGGATGTGCAGGCCAAGTTGCACGATATGGTCGCCAAAGCTTACGTCGCTAGCATTGTCGACTTCGACATCGGCAGAGCGATAACGGTATTCGGCACGAATGCCCAAGCCGTAATCGAAGAATTGTTGCAGGTAGCCGATACCGATGTCGATGTAATCGGCGTCGCCGTTGCGGCTACCACTGAATACACCGCCGCTATCGCCATCGTAGTCACCCGCGGCGACGCCCAGAATGCCGAAGATAGGCAAGGTGTCGCGCTCTGTGGTGGAATTACGGAAGGGAAAAAACAGAGCGGTCAGGCCATAACCTTCGATGTCGAAGTCGCCGCTGGGGTTGCTGACGTTATCCGTGCGGAAAGCGTAAGCCTCGATGTTGACTAACTGGCCCAGTGGTTTACCGATAGCCAACGAATAGCCGAGTTCGTCGTCGGGATTGACGCTACCGTTGGTACCATCGGTGCTGTCGTCATCAAAAAACGAATAACTGGCCATGGGTGCGATGTAAAATCGCTTATCGAGTTCGGCGTGCAGGCTCGCCGATAAAGCCATACTCAACAGGCCTAAACCCAGGCCTAGATAACGGGCTGGTTGCATTGGATTACTCCCTTAAGCGGTTTATGTGAACTTATTGATCCCCGATCACACCCCGATCGGCAATGAATATTAGCACAATAGTGCAGAAAAAAAGCACCTGGTTCGACACTAATTACAAGCTTGTCAGCATGCGCGACTTGTTGCCGCAAGTTACCTCTGGTCTAATTCCGCGCCACGGCGTTGCGCCGCCGATACAATGTCCAGTTAAAAAGACTTATGGAAACCACAGCAATACAAACTCGCCTGGATGCCCTGCGGTCGCGCTTAAGCGATCTGCGGGGCTATCTTTGACTACGCTGAACGCAAAGAACGGTTAGAGGAAATCGACGCCGAAATGGCGCGCCCCGAGCTGTGGGCGGATAACCCCGAACAAGCCCAGGAACTAGGCAAGGAAAAGGCCCGGCTGGAAGAGATGCTGCTGCCGCTGGATGAAGGCGGGTCAGCACTAGCTGACGCCGACGAACTGTTGCAGATGGCGATTGCCGAGGACGAAGAATCCGTAGTCGCCGACATCGAACGCGAGCTCGACAGGGTCGAAAGCCTGATCCACAAGCTCGAGTTTGCGCGCATGTTCTCTGGCGAGGCCGATGCCAATAATGCTTTCGTAGACATCCAGGCCGGCTCCGGCGGCACCGAAGCCCAGGACTGGGCGGAAATGCTGCTGCGTATGTACCTGCGCTGGTGCGAAAAGCACGACTTCCAGACCGAGGTAATCGAGGCTTCGGAAGGTGATGTTGCGGGCATCAAGAGCGCAACAATCGCGGTAACTGGCAACTATGCCTACGGCTGGTTGCGCACGGAAACCGGCGTGCACAGACTGGTGCGCAAATCCCCGTTTGACTCCGGCGCCCGCCGACATACCTCATTTGCGGCGGTATTCGTGTCGCCTGAAATTGACGACAATATAGAAATAGAAATCGACCCGTCCGATTTGCGGGTGGACGTGTATCGTGCCAGCGGCGCCGGCGGCCAGCACGTCAACCGCACCGAATCGGCCGTGCGAATTACCCACGCGCCCAGCGGGGTGGTGGTGCAATGCCAGAACGACCGCTCACAACATAAAAACCGCGCCACCGCGATGAAGCAGTTGCGCGCCAAGCTGTATGAGCTGGAAATACAGAAACGCAACGACGCGGCGCAAGTTACCGAAGCTGGCAAGGCGGATATCGGCTGGGGCAGCCAGATCCGTTCTTACGTTCTGGACCAGTCTCGCATCAAGGATCTGCGCACCGGCGTGGAAATCGGCAACACCCAGGGCGTGCTCGACGGCGACCTGGACCCATTTATTAAAGAGAGTCTTAAACAGGGGCTTTAGTTCTTGGCGGATCTCGAAATGTAAAACCACAAAGAACACTAAGAACACAAAGGTTCGCATTCTTTTTCTTCGTGTTCTTCGTGCTCTTCGTGGTTCATTGTATTTTTGCAATCGGCTTTAGGAAAACATTTTTCTGCGAATGATTGCCGACATTGGAGTTCCTGTGTCAAGTAAGGAAACATAACTTATGAGTGAAGAAGTAGCCTCTGGACAAGACGAGCACCGCCTGATCGCCCAGCGCCGTGAAAAACTCGATGCCTGGCGTGCCGAGGGCGCAGCGTTTCCCAATGATTTCCGACCCGATTCATTATCTGACGAGATTGCGACCCGCTTCGCCGACCAGGACAACGAAGCATTGGAGCAAGCGCAGCAATCGGCAAGCATAGCCGGCCGACTCATGGCCAAGCGCGTTATGGGCAAGGCCAGTTTTGCGCAAATTCAGGACCGTTCGGGCCGCCTGCAGATTTTCGTACAGCGCGATGCCATCGGCCATGAGGCCTACCAGGCATTCAAGGCTTATGACGTGGGCGACATCGTCGGCGCCAGCGGCGTTTTGATGCGCACGAAAACCGGCGAATTGTCTGTGCGGGTATCCGAGCTGAAACTGCTGACCAAGTCGCTGCGGCCGCTGCCGGAAAAGTGGCATGGCCTGACTGATACGGAGGCACGCTATCGTCAACGCTATCTGGATTTGATCATGAATCCGGAATCACGCGCCGTATTTATGCTGCGCAATAAAGTGATTCGCGGCATCCGCCAGTTCTTCGACCAGCGTGATTTCTTTGAAGTCGAAACCCCCATGCTGCAAGCGTTGCCCGGCGGTGCCGCGGCCCGGCCGTTCAAAACGCACTACAACGCACTCGACCACGACTTTTACCTGCGCATCGCGCCCGAGCTTTACCTCAAACGTCTGGTCGTGGGCGGCATGGAGCGCGTGTATGAATTAAACCGCAATTTTCGCAACGAAGGGCTTTCCACGCGGCATAACCCCGAATTCACCATGCTGGAGTTTTACCAGGCCTACGCCGATTACCATGACCTGATGGATGCCATCGAAGCCCTGTTGCGTGAATTGGCCGAATCAGCCCTGGAAACCTGCGAATTGGCGCATGACGACGGCGCCATCAATCTGGACACCCCGTTTACCCGCATTACCATGCATGACGCCGTGGTGGCGGAAAATCCCGAGCTTGCGGAAGTAGCCGCAACCGATACGGAGGCGTTAAAAGCCTATGGCGAAAAACTCGGCATCAAGGCACTTGCCGGCTGGGGTGCCGGTAAATGGTTAACCGAAATTTTTGAAAAAACGGTGGAAACCCGGTTGCACCAGCCGACATTCGTAACCGAGTATCCGGCTGAGGTTTCCCCGCTGGCCCGGCGCAAGGACGCCAATCCGCAAGTTACCGAGCGTTTCGAGTTATTCATCGGCGGGCGCGAAATCGCCAACGGATTCTCCGAGCTGAACGACGCCGAAGACCAGGCCCGGCGTTTTGCCGCCCAGGCCGCGGCCAAGGACGCAGGCGACGATGAGGCCATGCTTTACGACGAGGATTACATCCAGGCACTCGAATACGGCCTGCCACCCACGGGTGGGGCCGGTATCGGCATAGACCGGTTGGTTATGCTCTTGGCCAACCGCCCGGCTATTCGTGATGTGCTTTTGTTCCCGCAGTTACGACCTCAGTCGGGTTCATCTGGCGTAGGGTAGGGGAGTTCCAGTAACGCTAGTTTTATGCCGTTAATATGCCCGTTTTCCAAGGCGCCAACCTGAGTTACGGCAAGTAGAACTTGTTGCGCGGTGCCAGTTGTCGCCGCGGCCACAACCTGGCCAATTCGATTGTTTTTCTCATCCGTTACCGGCGTGCCAGGCTCAGGTATTTGCGCCTCGTCCAATTGCAACAAAACCATCCGGCGCTTGAGCTTGCCGCGATACTGCAGCCGTGCCACGACTTCCTGGCCGGGATAACAGCCCTTGTGAAAATCGACCGCCCCAATCCAGTGCAGGTTCAGCATTTGTGGAACAAACTCGCCCTGAGTCGCGGCAAGGACTTCGGGTTGGCCGGCAAGAATCCGGTTTAACTGCCAGTCAGATTGCTGCGCGGGCACGCCCTGTAGCCGCAGTTGCATCCAGAGCCTTTGGCACACGTC
This sequence comes from Salinisphaeraceae bacterium, assembly GCA_041688215.1. GTDB lineage: Bacteria > Pseudomonadota > Gammaproteobacteria > Nevskiales > Salinisphaeraceae > JBDNIO01. The sequence continues at coordinate 6,093 of JBDNIO010000221.1, forward strand.
TGAAGCGCCGACAAAAACATAAGCGGGCGTTTCGCCCGGTAGGCGCAGGCACTGCGCATCGTCAATGTTCGTGACTTCGTTTACCTCTGGCACGTCGCCAAGGCTATTAAGCAGGTTCTGCGCGTTTGCACCAAAAAAAGCAAAGCGTGGCAGGCTGTCCGAAACATCTGCCAGCTCGACTTTCGCGCGCAGGATAAACATTTGCAGGCGTTTGAAAATACTTTCCCGCAACTCTGCCGGCAGCAACAACAAATAGGTATCGTCGTGCCTGAATATGCGCAGCAGGGTGAGTACACGGCCTTTGGCGTCGCACCAGGCGCTAAGCTGGCTGGCGGATTCGCCCAGGCGCATCACGTCGTTACTCAGTTGCGCCTGCAGAAAACTTGCAGCATCCGCACCCCCCACACTGAGCAGTGTCAGTGTGGACAAATCCACGAGGCGATTAGCCTGCTTCCCGGTGGATGCGGGGTTCACGTCTTCCGGCGCTTGATCGCGCAGGAAATCTTGCCATTGTTTTTGCATAGATCAGGTCTGTATAACTCGGGTTTGCGGGTGGGCGGTAGAGTATTTGCATAGTAGCCATGGCAACGTTTATACTTACGCACTTATGAATATCCGAAACGAGCGCAATGCGGGCGCAAAAGACAGCGTAGCTGACCCTGAGCAGAATGCATCAGCACCGGAGTCGGAGTCAAAATCCGGCG
>JBDNIO010000222.1:0-5659 GCA_041688215.1 Salinisphaeraceae bacterium
CGCCTAAGTCTTTCTCGGTCTTTATGCCCTTGGCAAGCTCGCCTGCCAAAGCCTTCATTTTGTCCTGTTCCATCTGCTCTGCTCCTTTGCGGGTACATTACCCTGTGTGGAGCAGTTACACAGTTTTTGAGACAGTCCCCACCAAGCATAGGCTGGTCTGAGTTTGCCCGGCCAATACCCGCCAATATCTCCCGGCCCTGTTCGAGATTGCCGCTTTTAATAAGCGCAACCGCATAGTTGTAGCGTAACTGAAGCTCAGGACTGCCCCGATTTTTATTGGCGTTTACCTCCAACGTCTGCATTGCGTTGGCCAACACTTCCGCAGCTTGTACGAACTGTCCCTGGGCCATAAAAATCCGGGCCTGCAAGTCAGCAATTGTTGCCGATTGTGCGGGCTGGGCGTTTGGGGGCACATAGGCAAGCACCTGTTGCGCCTTAGAATATTGGCCGCGTGCATAGTCCAGATTTGCAAGTCCAATCCAGAGGCCGGCCAAAGCTTCAGGGTCGTCGTCCTGTCGGCGCGCATCCAGGATGGCGCGTTGCGCCTGCTTACGCATCCCAAGGTCGAGATAAATCTGCGCCATCAGTGTGTGAAAACCACGGGGTGGTGCTTCGCTTTCGTCGCTGGGACCGGCGACTCTCAGCAACTCGATCAAGGCTTCGAACTTTTTATCTGTATCAAGCAGGTAGCGCACCAGATCAAGTCGCGGATCATCGGCTTCGGTTTTCCAGTTCCATTGTTCGCGGGAATCTTTTGCCGAAAGTGAACGCGTGGGCCGTAATAATTCGGGTGCGATCGGCATGATAAACGCTTGCGACCCGGGTTTTGTTTCTATCGTCAATTTAAGGGCATCGGAAATGGCAAGATTTTTTATGTTGGGACGTGCCAGATAACCGTTATATTCAATTTGCACGCGATGTTTGCCAGGCTCTGCATTAAAGCGGAACAAGCGATCTGCTCCGCGCTGCAATAGCGCTGAGGCCTGTTTCTTGCTGTAAGTACGGGTAGCGCGGGGTTGCTCATCGATTGTCAGGGAGATCGATTCGAGCATGTAATGGCGCACTGACATATCGATATATACGGAAACGCGGCTTTCGGGCGGATATTGCGCAAGGAACTCTTGTGCAACAAGGTCGCGTAATGCCTGTGATGCCTCGTATTTCGTATTGGAAATGCTCCGTTCCGGCCGTGCTGAAGCGGCAGTTATCACGCTAAGGACAACGGCAGTGACGGCCATGAGAAGGCGTGTGCGCCAACGCAGCTTGGAAGACTTCATGCCTGCACTTTAATACTGGTCAGAATATGATATGCATCGTTAACTAAATTCCGCGTTTTCGAGTAACATTGCCGCTCCCAAACCGCCGCCCGCGCAGGTTGAGACCACGGCGTAACGTGCCTGTTCCGCCTGCAGGCGGCGTGCGGCGGTGGCCAGTATGCGCCCGCCGGTGGCGGCAAATGGGTTGCCGAGTGCGACTGAGCCGCCCCAGGGATTTAGTTTTTCTATGGGAATCGGGCCGCAGGCCTTGTCCAGACCCAGCTCGGTTTGAGCGAATTTATCGTCTGAAAGTGCCTGTTGATTCGCCAGGATTTGCGCGGCGAAAGCTTCGTGTAATTCGAATACATCGATGTCGTCCATGCTCAAGCCGTTGCGTGCCAGCAAGCGCGGAATCGACATCGTCGGACCGAGCAGCATTTCGGTATGCATGTCGGTGACGCCGGTGATCTGGTAGTCGCGTACGATTGCCATGGGCGTTAATTGATGTTGCCGGGCGGCTTCGCTGCTCATCAACAACAACGCGGCTGAGCCATCGGTCAGGCCGGAAGCATTGCCGGCGGTAATCACACCATTTTTCTTATCGAATGAAGGCGTTAGCTTGGCGAGTTTTTCTTCCGTGGTGTCCGGGCGCATCGAATCATCGCACGTGACCGTGCTGCCGCTGTTGTTGGTGACCGACATAACATCGTCGTCGTAATGGCCTGCCTGCCACGCGGCGCCCGCGGATTGATGGCTGCGGGCGGCGTAAGCGTCAGCCTGTGCACGGGTTACGCCAAAGCGCTGCACCATGGCTTCGCAGGCGGTGCCCATATTCATGTTGGTGGTCAGATCAACGCCGCTGGGCAATTCCGGAATGATGTCTTTCGGACGCAGGCCGGCGAGAATTTTTAGTTTCTGGCCGGTGGATTTGGCGGTGGCCAGTTTCACCGCGCGCTTGCGCACGTTACGCGCCATGCGGATCGGTAAATCAGAAAAATTTTCGCTGCCGCCGGCCACGGCGATATCGATACGGCCGAGCGCGATCATGTCGCACACGTTCATCACGCCCATGGCCGGGGACACGCCTGCCATGGAGATGGTGTAAGCCGGGATGGTGCTGGGGTAACCGGCGGTGAGCATGGCCTCGCGCGCGACGTTGGTGGTTTCCACGTCCTGCACCACCATGCCCATGGTGACGATTTCCACCTGTTTGGCGGCGACGCCGGTTTTTTCCAGGATGCATTTGAGCGGCAGCGCGGCAAGTTCGTAGTCGTAGAAGTCGCTGTAGGCGCCGCCGGAATTCAGGAACGGTGTGCGTACACCGCGCACGATTACCGGCAGGCGTTTTTTGGCGATATTGTCGTAGGCGTTTTTGCGGGTGGCGGCCATTACTGGTCTCCTAATTTCAGCGATTTCGGCGCCTGTTTGAAATGGCCCACGAGGTGTACATCACCGCCCGGCGAGCATAACCGTAGCGCCTTGCCTTTAGGTCCATCGGAATTGCGGCTAACCTGTACCTGCATATCCCGCGCTGGCAAAGGCAGCGGTTTTACGTAGCGCACATCGAAATCACCAATCGGTATGCCGGCGTTCCGGATGGTTTCGTAACTGCGGGATAAAAACCCGAAGCCGTGCAGAATGCAGCCCTTGTAGCGGGTGCGGCGCGCCAACGGCCAGAGCGTGTGAATCGGGTTGAAGTCGCCGGTGAGCAGCGCGAAGTTCACGCCGTCGTTGGCGCTGGCGGACCAGGTGCCCACGGTTTCAAATTCCGCTTCTTTGGCTTGCTTTTTTGCAGTCGATTTCTTCTTCGCTCCAGAAATCGGCACCGTGGCCATCACATCCATGATCTGGCCTTTGGGCGCGCTTTGGGTATGCGCTTCCAGATGGGTGGCAATGCGCACACGGCGGCCATCGTTTTCGATACTTTCAAGATGGCCGCTGACTTCAATTTTCTCGCCGATCGGCAGGAGTTCGTGAGTCTGCACACGGCAGCCCTGATTCAGAACGCTCAGCAAATTATACGGTGCCTTGCCAGTGAGTTCGGCGACCAGGGCCATACCCCAATACGAAAACATATGCGGCGGCACGACGCCCACATATCTGTCCGCCGGCGCGCCGGTCCACTCTGCGTAGGCGCATACGAGTTCCTCAGGAACCGCGGGCAGCGTGCGGTGGACCGGCGGCGTGGGTGTTTCGACCTGTTTGCTGCCCGCACTGGGTAGCGCAGAGATCAGGCCCTGGGAAAACATGCCGTAAATATTCGGACCGTGGTATTTAAGATACCGCCAGGGGATGGATGTGCTCATTTCTTACTCCATTGTTGGATCTGAAAAGTTACCCCAGGAAGGGTGGCATTTGTTGTAGGGCAAGTCTGCGACTTGCCAAGCAAGCGGCACGCTTGCCCTACAGCCGCGCCGCAGCATATAAAGTTTGCGGAAGCGCGGGTTGGCTGTTATCAGTCTATCCACTCGTCATAAAACGGCGGCATATCAGCAGAAGCTCGGGCCTTGAACTCGGCCGGGCGCTTCTCAAGAAACGCCTGTACGCCCTCTTCGCCGTCGCCAATACTGGTGTAGAACATGCCCAGTGAATCTATGCGATGCGCTTCCAGGGGATGGGCTTGCGCGGAGTTGCGGTAAAGCATTTGCCGGGTCAGGGCGATCGCCACCGGTGAGCGGTTCTCGGTGAATTTTCTGGCCAATGCCTTTGCCTCTTCCAGCAATTTGTCCGGCGCGCAAACAGATTTTATCAAACCGCCTTTGTGGGCTTCTTCCGCTTTCAGAATGTCCGCTGAATAACACCATTCAAGCGCCTGCTGAATACCCACCAGGCGCGGCAGGAACCACGTCGAGCAGGCTTCCGGCACGATGCCCAGTCGGCCGAATACGAATCCGATGCGGGCTTTTTCCGAGGCCAGGCGAAAATCCATGGCCAGGGTCATGGTCGCGCCAATACCCACCGCGGCGCCGTTGATGGCGGCGATTACCGGTTTTTTGCAATTGAAGATGGCCAGCGTTACACGCCCGCCGGTGTCGCGCACGCCTTTGATCATGGCTTCATCGTCCAGACGGTCATGCATGTCCTGCAACGTGGGATTCATCTCACCAGCAAGACCGAATACATTGCCATCGCTGGATAAATCCATGCCGGCACAAAAGGCCTTGCCAGAACCGGTTACGACTATCGCGCGGATGTCGTCGTTGTCGTTCACACTGGTGAAAAAGCCTTCCAGTTCGTTCGCCATTTCCACGGTAAAGGCATTCATCTGATCGGGACGGTTCAGGGTGAGCGTGGCGATATGCTCGTCCACATCCAGCGTCAGGGTCTTGTATTGCGTCATGATTATTTCATTTCCTGAAAAGCGACGGCGTGCTGCCGTAAATGGTCTTCGATAAACGTGGCGATAAAGAAATAGCTGTGATCGTAGCCGGGCTGGTAGCGAATATTAATCTCTACGTCGGCCTCGTCGCAGGCGGCCTGCAATAAACCGGGCCGCAGATGTTCGGCAAGAAAATTATCGCCTTCGCCCTGATCGATTAAAGGTGGCGGCATGCTATCAAAGCGGTGGCCGGCGGCAATTAACGCCGTCGTATCGTAACTGCGCCAAAGCGCCTTGTCGTCGCCAAGATAACCACCCAGCGCCTTTACGCCCCACGGCACCTGGCTTGGTGCACAAATCGGCGCCAGCGCGGAAACCGATGCGTAGCGCCCCGGGTTGCGCAGCGCGATTACCAGCGCGCCGTGTCCGCCCATGGAGTGGCCCATGATTGAAACCCTGTCTGAATAAATCGTGTCAGAAAATTCACTGGCAATTAACGCCGGTAATTCATCCACAACATAGTCATACATATTGTACTTGCCGGCCCAGGGTTTTTGCGTGGCGTTTACGTAAAAGCCGGCACCACTACCGAAGTCGTATTCGTCGTCTTCCCCAGGCAGGTTGTGTCCGCGCGGGCTGGTGTCCGGTGCAATCAGGGCCAGACCCAGCTCTGCCGCAATGCGCTGCGCACAGGCCTTGTTCACAAAGTTTGCATCCGTACAGGTGAGGCCGGAAAGGTAATAAACCGCCGCCACGGGGCTGTGTTCGGCCTGGGGCGGCAAATACACCGAGAAAGTCATCTCGCAGTCGCAGCTTTTAGATTGATGGGTGTAACGGCGTTGCCAGCCGCCAAAAGCCTTGTGTTCGTCTATTTGTTGCATGTGGTGAACTATCGAATGAGTTTCAGCGCACGAGGCTAATACAACGCGCCAGCATAATACAGTTGTAGCCTCTTCCAATACGAAATGAGTCTGAAGCCAGGCACATGTTTCCAACATGAAATGAGTCTGAGCTAAGCATAACCGTTCAAGATGGTGGGATGAAACTCATCATGAACGTCAAACATTTAACGACCTTGCAGCAA
>JBDNIO010000223.1:0-10388 GCA_041688215.1 Salinisphaeraceae bacterium
CTGAATTACAGCGTCAATCCACAGACATCGGCAAACGGCCGGCGCTGTTAGTAATCGACGTCAACTGGGCTTTCACGAGTCCGGATTCCCCATTGAGTAGTAACGCCAGCAGCGTGCTGGACGCGATCAGCCAACTGTTGTTGGCGTTCCGTGAGCGAAAGCTACCGGTTTTCTATACCACCGTGGCTTATGACGCGCCGTATCAAGCAAGCATATTGCGCGCAAAACTGCCGGATCTCGAACTCCTGGAGGCAGGCAGCCGCTGGGTGGAGATAGATGACCAAGTAGCGCCCCATCCGGGCGAGCCGGTCATCATCAAGCATTTAGCGAGTGGATTTTTTGGCACGGATCTCGCGCAACAACTCATTGCTGCGGGCGCGGACAGTGTTTATATCACGGGCTTGACAACCAGCGGCTGCGTGCGTGCCACGGCGGTGGACGCACTACAACACAATTTTCGTGTGATCGTGCCCCGCGAAGCCGTGGGCGATCGGGACCCACCGGCTCACGAAGCGAATTTGCACGATATCGATTGTAAGTATGGCGATGTGTTGTCATTGGCGCAGGCCCTGGAACGGCTCTCCACGGTTGGAGATGCTTAACTAAGGGGTTAAGCCAGATGTAAGTGAAACGGGCCAAATAAAAAACACTGGTTACCGGTAATGACAGACCGGCGGCCAGGAACTAATAGTGTAGGAGCGAAGTGTATGTCTTATCACCTTGGCGTGGATGTTGGCGGTACATTTACCGATGTATTGCTAATCGACGAGGACAGCGGCAAAACGGTAACCGCAAAGGTGCCGTCCACACCTAAGGATTCATCCGAAGGGGTGCTTAACGGCATCGCCAAGGTCTGCGAGCAGGCGGGCGTTGATCCCAAGTCGATCGACTATGTAATGCACGGTACCACCGTAGCTACCAATGCTGTGCTCACCGGTCAAGGTGCGCTGGTTGGCTTAGTGGCGACCAAAGGCTATGGCCAAGTGCTGCAAATAGCACGCTCGTTCGTGCCAGGCGGTTTGGGCGGATGGGTTATTTATAACAAGAGCGACCCGTTGGCGCCGCTGGAATGCACGGTTGAACTGGATGAAAGAATCGGCGCGGACGGCAAGGTTGTGCGCGCGCTGAACGACGACGATGTGCGCGAGCAACTAGCCAAGCTAAAAGCGCGCAAGGTTGAGGCGCTGACTATCTCCTTGATAAACGCTTATGCCAACGCCGAACACGAGCAGCGCGTCAAAAAAATCGCAGCGGAAATGTTTCCCGATGTACCTATCTCGTTGTCATCGGAAGTCATTCCGGAGATGCAGGAATACGAGCGTACGCTAACCACGGTAGCCAACTCCTTTGTGCGGCCCGGCATGGAGCGATATGTAAATAATCTACAAGCCGAGTTAACCCGGCAAATGCAGGATGTTCGCCTTTATATTCTGCGTTCGGATGGTGGCTTGGCGGCCACCAAAAATTGCGTAGATCTACCTGTGAACCACTTAATGAGCGGCCCTGCCGGCGGTGTGTACGGTGCCACTTGGATGGCCAAACAGGCGGGTTACGAAGATTTGCTTACTTTCGATATGGGCGGCACCTCGACTGATGTATGCCTGGTGCAGGCAGGTAAGGCCCAGATACGCCGCGAAACCACCGTGGGTGATCTGACGATTCGCGCCTCATCGGTGGATGTGCGTACGGTCGGCGCGGGCGGCGGCTCTATCGCCCACGTGCCCGAGTTAACCAAGGCTTTGCGAGTTGGCCCGGAAAGCGCCGGCGCCGAGCCTGGGCCGGCGGCCTACGCCCGGGGCGGCACTGACCCAACGGTAACTGACGCCGACGTGGTGCTGGGTTACTTGCCGGCCTCCACACAACTGGGCGGTGAGATGCGCATCGATCATGCGGCCGCCGAAAAGGCCGTGCAAAAAATAGCGGATGCACTGGATTTGCCGCTCAAAAAGGCCGCCGCCGGCATTATAGATATTGTTAACGAGAACATGTTTGGCGCACTAAGGCTGGTGTCCGTGGAGCAGGGTCACGATCCACGCGATTTCGCGCTAGTAGGCTTCGGCGGCGCCGGGCCGATGCACGCTAATGCGCTCGGCCGTTTGATGGGCGCTTGGCCGGTGATTATTCCGCCTGGCCCGGGCGTGTTATGCGCTTACGGTGACGCGACTACGGTATTGCGTAACGAGGCTTCGCAAACGCTAATGGGACGGTTTTCGAAAACCGAAACCAAGGACGTGCACAAAATTCTCGAGGAGCTGGTTGAGTCCGCGGCCAAGCATTTAGACGAAGAAGGCGTGCCCCGTTCAGACCAAACCGCCGTGTGCCAGATTGATATGCGCTACCACGGCCAAGTGCTATTGCTTACGGTGGACTTGTCGATTGAAGATCTTGAGCGCGATGGTCTGGAGGCGGTGGGCGCCAAGTTCGACGAAATGCATACCCAGCTTTACACCTTTGCGCTTGAAGAAGACAAGGAAATTGTAAATCTGCGCGCCATCGTCCAGGGCAAGCCCGTGCTGGCAGAGGCTCGCCAAGTCGAGGAAGGCTCGCAAGATGCCAGCGAGGCGGAAGTTGCCGAAGAAACAATCTTCGTCGACAACCAAGACCTCAGCGCCAAGATTTACGACCGCAATAAATTAAAGGCCGGCAACCATATTCCGGGGCCGGCGATTATTACCGAAATGGACTCCACCACGTTGGTGTTGCCTGACCATATTGGGGAAATTGATAGTTACGGCAACATTCTGATCCGGCCCACGGCCGAAAGGGGCCAGCAATGAAACTGTTCTACTCTGCGTTTCACGGCTTTATTCACAAAGCGCTGGTAACTACTTATGTAACCGGTTATTGGGAGGAGATGGAGTTTGTACCGACGTTTCCATTCAAAAACCGCGACGGCGAAGACCAGGGCGATGCCTATTCGCTACGCAAACTCAGCCCGTTGGACAAGGTACCGCTCTTGGTGACCGACGATGGCCGGGTGGTTTATGGCAGCGAGGCGCTGTGCCGTTGTTTGGACGACATAAGCAAGGCCGACAAACTGTATCCGCAAAGTGGGTCAGCACTGTGGGATGCGCTGACGCGCCACGACCGCGCCCAGACCGTGTTTGACTGCACAGTGCAATTGAATATGGAAGGTTGGCAGCCTGAAGAGCAACGGCGTATGGACCTTTATCATTGGCTCTGGCCCAAGATACTCGGCTCTTTCGACGTCATGGAAGCCGAGGCCGGGGATTGGGACGATGTTATGGACATCGGCCATGCCTGTACGCTGCACGCCTTGAGTTATCTGGATTTCGGTTCCAAATTCTACGACGCGGTTGATCCGCTTTACCCCCGCTATGAGTTCCGCAATGGTCGGCCACAGCTAACCGCCTGGTTCAATCGGATGACCCAGCATCCGGCAGTGGCCTGCCACTGGAACCAGGACTACGAGGGGGACGACAGCGCCGAACATTGCCAGCGCCACGTACGCGAAGCGCTGGAATGGCGCAAACATGGGTCAGGCCAATGATAGACCTACATTACTGGCCCACGCCCAATGGCCACAAGGCTTCAATCATGCTCGAAGAAGTTGGCCTGGAGTATCGCGTGGTACCGGTTAATATCTTAAAGGGCGAGCAGTTCGAGCCCGAGTTTCTAAAACTATCACCGAATAACCGCATGCCCGCTATCGTCGACCATGAGGGTCCGGGCGGACGCAGCTATAGTTTGTTCGAGTCCGGCGCGATCCTGTTGTACTTGGCGGAAAAAACCAATCGCTTTCTGCCCATGGAAACAACCGCACGCTTCGACGTCATGCAGTGGCTGATGTTCCAAATGGGTAATGTGGGGCCCATGTTTGGTCAATGTGGTCATTTTCGCGGTTATGCACCGGAAAAGGTGCCCTACGCGATCGAGCGTTACACCAAAGAAACCCACCGCTTATATGGCGTGATGGATCGGCGTTTGGCTGACGTGCCGTATTTGGCCGGTGCTGAATACACCGTGGCTGATATTGCCACCTGGCCGTGGATTCGCGTGCGCTGGCTGCACGAGATAGATATCGACGACTACCCCAACGTTAAGCGATGGTACGAGACGATCCAAGCGCGGCCTGGCGTAAGCCGCGGCTGTGCGGTACTCGGAGACGAAGAGGTTATCGGCAATCCAACGGATGAGGCGCGCGAGGCCTTGTTCGGTGATCGCCAACATGGGCAAAAGCAGTAAGGCCCACACGCACAAACATAGATATTGCAAGTCGAGGAGGCAAGCCAATGCCGGCAAAGATAGTACAGACCAACAAGAGCCCATTCGAAAGCGTGGATCTAGATCCAATCAGTCTCGATATTATCGAGAGCGCGCTGAAAAATGCGCGTTTCGAGATGGACACAGTGCTATTTCGCACGGCGATGTCGCCCGGCATCCGCGAGCAGCACGACACTTTTCCGATGATCGCCAACCAGGAAGGCAAGATGGTGGTGGGCCAGTTTGGCTCGTTCATCCACGGCTTTCTCGCTGGCTTCGATGGCGACATTGAGGAAGGCGATATTATTTTAACCTCCGACCCCTACGGCGTGAACGGTGCTATTAGCCATGCCAACGACTGGCTGGTGCTCATGCCCATATTCCGTGATGGCCGATTAATCGGCTGGGCGTCCATGTTTGGTCATATGACCGATATCGGCGGCGGCGTGCCCAGCAGCATGCCGGTGGGCGCGACGCAGATATATCAAGAAGGCATTATTATCCCGCCGGTAAAAATTTACCGTCAAGGGGAGCTGCAGGAAGAAATACTTAGCTTGATACTGCGCAATTGCCGCTTGCCGCAGTGGAACAAGAGCGATCTCAAATCCCTAATCGCCGGTTGCCGTGTGGCTGAGCGTCGCTGCAACGAAATATGTGACCGCTTCGGGGTGGACACGTTTATTGCCGCGATGGGCGAGTTGCTCGACCGCAACCATCGCGCGATGGACGTGCTCATTCAAAACAATATTCCCGAGCAGCGGCAAAGCTTTGACGACTATGTGTGCGACGACGGCCAGGGCTTTGGACCCTACAAGATCTCCTGCACTATGTGGCGCGAAAACGGCAAGGTTATTTTCGACTTTGAGGGCACCGATCCGCAATCGCCATACTCGATCAACTTCCTGCTAAACGAAGAAATGTTCAAGATGTTCGCGGGCGTTTTCCTGATCATGGTTTTTGACCCCCAGATCATGTTTAACGATGGCTTTTACGACCTAATGGAAGTGCACATTCCCGAGGGCAGCCTGCTTAAACCCAAGGCGCCGGCCGCGTTATCCTGCCGTAACCATGCTTTGGGCCGCATCTTCGATGTGCTCGGCGGGCTATTCGGTCAGGGTAATCCGGACTTCCTGAATGCCGCTGGTTTTTCGGACAGTCCACATATTCTCTATTCTGGCTACGACAAAAACGATGAATGGTTCCAGCTCTACCAAATCGGTTTTGGCGGCATTCCAGGCCGGCCCGCCGGCGATGGACCAGACGGCCACTCGCTATGGCCATCGTTTCTCAACGTGCCCAATGAGTTTCTGGAAAGTCACTACCCATTGCGAATCGATACCTTCGAGACCATTCCCGACTCCGGCGGTGCGGGATTGCACCGCGGCGGCAACGGCTTGCGTGTGGCCTACCACTTTCTAGAGCCAGGCAACGTATCGGTGCACGACGATCGCTGGCTAACGTATCCCTGGGGTGTAAAAGGTGGTGAACCCGGTGGCCGGAGTAGCAAAGTACTCGTGCGTTCGGACGGCAGCACCGAACATCTACCCTCCAAGCGGGACAATATTCGCGTGGAACCGGGCGATGTCCTCTACTTCAATACCTGGGGGGGCGGCGGCTGGGGTGATCCTTTCGAGCGCGATCCCGAAAAGGTCGCTCTGGATACGGCAAGGCGTTTGGTCACGGCCGAGGGCGCACGCCGCTACGGCGTGGTGCTGGATGACGATTTGTCGGTGGATGCCGAGGCCACCAAGAAGCTGCGTGCCGAGATGGCCAAAGAACGTGGTGAAATCAAGCTATTTGATTTTGGCGGCAGTGTAGAAGAGTTACGCGAACGGTGTCAGGAAGAAACGCATCTGCCACCGCCACAACCGCCGGGCACCGCGCGTGCAGCAGCCGGCACGTCCAGCCGTTGTTGTTAGTAGATTTGTTGGAAATACTATGAAAGCGGTTGTTTTTCATGAATATGGAGGGCCTGAAAACCTCTCCTACGAAGACATCGCAACACCCGAGCCAGGGCCGGGCGAGGTGGTGGTGCGGTTGCATACCATCGGCCTGAATCATTTCGATCTGGATATTCTCGCGGGCGTCTCGGGCATTGATGTGCCCCTGCCGCACGTACTTGGCCTCGAGGGCGCCGGTGAGGTGGCGGCGCTCGGCCCGGGCGTGGATGAATATACCGAAGGCGAGCATGTAGCGCCGGTATTTTCGCTATCCGCTGGCAGCTGCAAGGCGCCGGTTTGTCTGTGCCAGCAAGGCATGGATAACTTGTGCGTGGCCGGCGGTATTTTGGGCGTGACCGCGCCGGGTACGTATGCCGAGTACGTTAAGGTTGCCGCACACAATTTGGTGCGCCTGCCGCAAGCCTTGTCCTTCGAGGCGGCGGCAGCGGTGCAAGTCACCATGGGCACCGCCTGGCAGATGTTGATTGAGCAAATCCGCATCCGACCCGGCGAAACGGTTTTAATCAATGCCGTGGGCGGCGGCATTGGCAGTTCGGCTATTCAGATTGCCAAGCTCGCGGGTGCGTGGGTAATTGCCACCGCCGGGAATGATCAAAAGTTGGAGCGCGCACGTGCCATGGGGGCGGATGCCTGCATTAACTATCGCACGCAAGACTTGGCCGTCGAAGCACGTAAACTCACGCAAGGTTACGGCGTGGACGCCGTGGTCGAAAGTGTCGGTGGCGAACTATTACTAGCCAGTATGCAAGCCTTGGCTATGGGTGGGCGGGTGGCAACCTGTGGTGCCCATGCTGGTGAAACCGTACCTATAGACATTATCGATTTGTTTCGACGGCAGCTTACGTTGCACGGCACCCACGGGGCCGGCAAGGCGCAGATAGCAGAAGTCTATCGCCTGGTTGCGGCGGGGGAGTTAACCCCGCAAATACACACAAGCCTGCCGCTGGCAGACGCCGCCGAGGCTCACCGCGTGGCGAAATCACGTGATTTCTTTGGCAACATCCTATTAAAAACAGACTTATAACCGACCGGGAGACGAGTATGCGCCACGATCTTTGCAAACTTACTCAATGCGGGGCACTGGCCGCGGCCTTGGTGTTTTCACTTGCTGCCAACACAACACATGCCGCGCCGCCGTGGGACCCGGACAAGGTGACGCTAATCAAGCGGCCGCTTGCCGAAGGCGTTTACGTAGTGCTGCCGGATGCTGTCGATAGGCGCGACCATGTCGCCACCACGGGCGGCTTTATTGTTGGCGATGACGGCGTGTTGCTTATTGAGACCATGCTTAATGAAAACCTTTATGGCCAGATGACGGCGCTGGTGCGTGAGGTTACCGACAAGCCAATCCGTTGGGCGGTTAACACCAGTTACCACGGAGACCACAGCTACGGAAACTATCTGCTCCCGGACAATGCCGTGGTTATCCAACATTTAGCCACCAAGCAATATGTAGATAATAACTTTGTGCAAGACAAGGCCTTCATGCTTGACTTTATGGGCGCCAATAAGGGGGTCGAAGCAGTAAAATCGCGTTCCGCCGATCTGGCTGTGGGCGATAAAGCGGTTTTGGACCTCGGCGGTCGGAACGTGGAATTACGGCATTTTGGCTTTGCCCAAACCGCCGGCGACCTTACCATTTGGCTACCGGAGGCCAAGGTGATGTGGGTGGGCAATATGCTACAGGCGCCGCCACCGGCGTTGCCCTGGCTTTTGGAAGGCCAGCACCCAAAGACCGTCGCCACGTTAAAGCGTGTTAAACAATTCCTGCCAGCCAACGCCACTATTATCCCTGGTCACGGCGGCCCGTCCGATCTGTCGATGATCGATTTTCAACTCGCCTATCTTCAGGACTTGGATGCCAAAGTGAGCCAGGCCATATCCAATGGACAAAACCTGGGACAGGCCAAAAAATCCTCGGGCTTGCCGGCCTACGCGGATTACAGCTTATATAAATGGGTGCATTTCGAAGTTAACGTGCCTGCGGTGTATCGAGCGCTAGCCGCCTCGGGGAAAGACTAAATCCAGGCCAACTTCGGCATGGCATCCAATACAACGGCCAATAACCATGGGCCAGTAAACTAGTACTATTTCAAACAGATAATGACGGATATAATTGTTTAAGTTTTATGGGTCTACGCGGAAACGAGTGGAATATTCTGAGTTTTGTGTGAGCGTATCATATTGATATTACGCAGATAATCAGGCCTTATAAGCCATACAGAAATGGTTTCATTTTTTGGCAGGGCATTGCTCATGAAGAATCCGAAGTCAGTGCGGTCGCTACTCGCGTTTCAGGGGTTTACTGCGGCGTCGAAACTGCTAGGCGTATTCGGTGATCGGTATGCTCGAGTGATCCAACTCAAGCGGCGAAAAAAACGGCCGAGTGTGGGCGTTGTGGTCAGCGATGCCGGGGCCGCTACGACCGTAAGACAGTGCGTGTCCGGGATCTGTCAGTGGCGGGCTGGCGAAGCTATCTTGAGTTTGAACGCTGGCGTGTTCGCTGTCCCCGGTGTGATGGCGTGCACGTAGAGCACCTGGACTGGCTGGCGAACAATCCGCGCTACACCCAGCGCTTTGCGATGCATGTCGGCAAGCTGTGCCGGGACATGCCGAACAAAGCGGTGGCGCAAATAGAGCGTCTGCACCACAGCACAGTAAAAGGCCTGGACAAGCTGTACATGCGCCAACCAGTCGAACGGGCAGGTATGCCGGCACCCCGGGCTATTGGCATTGATGAGATATCGATACGCAAGGGACACAACTACCGGGTGATAGTCAGTGACCGTCCTATCAGAAATTTGCCGCCATGGTCGAGTCCCACTGGGATGGGATCGCTTCGTACTGCCGCCCTGACAATAAAGTCAGCCTGGGCTTGGTAGAAGGACTCAACAACAAGATACGCGTACTCGAACGACGCGCCTATGGCTATCGCGACGAGGAATTCTTAAAACTGAAAATCATCGCAGCATTCCTGCCACCACTACCCAAAAATGCCAATATCAACCCACACGAATCCGCGTAGACCCTCATTATCTTCAAACTCTAAGCAAATCTGGAAAGCAATATGACCCAACCTGTTTGCGTAATCCCCGGTGCCGGACCCGGCCTTGGCCTAGCCTTAAGCAAACGTTTTGCCGCGGCAGGCTATCGCGTGGCGATGTTGTCACGCGACCAAGACAAACTCGAAGCCTTGGCCGCCCAGGTGCAGGGTGCCGGAGCCTATGCTTGTGATGTGACTGACGTGCAAAGTATCGCCTCGTGTATTGCCTCTGTGCGCGACACGCTGGGGCCGATTGATACTTTGTTATATAACGCCGGGAACGCTGCGTTTGGCAATTTTCAGGAACTGGACCCGGCACAGTTTGAATCGGCGTGGCGGGTGAATTGTTTAGGGCTTTACCACACTGCCCGTGCAGTGGTGGAGGATATGCAGGCCGCCGGTAGCGGCAATATTATCGTTACCGGCGCGACCGCCAGTTTGAAAGGTGGCGCTAAATTCGCAGGGTTTGCCTCGGCCAAGGCCGCGCAGCACAGCCTGGCCCAATCCATGGCGCGCCAGTTAGGGCCGGAGAATATTCATGTTGCGATCTCGATTATTGATGGTGGGATAGGCAAACCTGGCGAGGCAGCCCAAACCTCATTGGATCCCGAAGATATTGCCGAGACGTATTACCAGCTTTGCTGCCAGCCCCGCTCGGCCTGGACTTTTCAAATAGATCTACGACCGTTTGTGGAGAAGTGGTGACGAATCAACCTCTTGCGGCCTTTCCACAAATTCGCCGGCGATATCTTCGTGCTACGCCTCGCATAGAACCGGCGCCGGAAGTACAGCACCACATGCACCAGGCCGGTCAGTACCGGTACTTCCGCGAGCGGACCGACCACGGCGGCAGGAATGTTGTTGAGCAGTGTCCGACGAAAACTCTGAATATGCATCGGACACCAAAGCGTTAGGATCTGACCAATGCACGCTCGTTGTAGGCAGCACGCCATACTGTTTTAGCCCGCATCAGAAAATCCCCGCTGCGGGAGTACTGGTGACGGATTCGGGTTAGGGAGATCTTGATTTGAATTCAAGCAATCAAGCGCTTACCACGCACTTACGGCAATAAAGAACAATTCAAAATCCCGTATAAGTATTTGATATTATTGGTGGGCGGTACAAGATTCGAACTTGTGACCCCTGCCGTGTGAAGGCAG
>JBDNIO010000224.1:0-6247 GCA_041688215.1 Salinisphaeraceae bacterium
GCGAAAGACCCGCGCCTGGGCATGACGCGTTTTCTGCGCGCAACCGGCAAGGAACATGCAGCGTTGATCAACCTGCTGGAAATGGCCGGCCCCAGCGATGGCAGCCGCGTTTTACCGCTGGCCTACGATATCGAGCTGGCCCACAGCTATGTTGATTTTGGCATGCGCGAAGAGGCCGATCAGGCCATGCGCATTGCCTTTGATACCGGTGTGAGTCTGAAGCGGCTCGCCGACGTGTGGCTGCGCATTGCGGAACTGGATTATCAGCGCGGCGACCTGGCACGCGCCTACGAGCTGCTGCAGTACCTGGCCGGCGATCTGTCTCCTGCGCAACTGGTGCGCTGGCAGGACACGATGTCGCGCCTGCTCATGTCCGAGGGCCAGTTCGAGCAGGCACGGGAAGTGCTGGAAATGGGCGATAACGCCACCGAAGTACTTACCGATGTTGACATGCCGGCCAATCAGACCGTGTATATGCGTTACAACTATGCGGTAACCCTGATCAAGACCGGCGCGGTCGCGCGCGGTCGTACCCTGCTCGAACGCATTGGCCGCATCACCTCATTTGACGAAGACCAGCGCGCTTTACGCGACAAGGCCAATTTGTTGCTGGGTTACAACTTTCTGGAAGACGAACAGGGCGCCACCGGCAAACACATACTCGAGCGCATCCGTCTGGATGGCCCCTACAGTGATGAAGCGCTGCTATTGCTCGGCTGGGCGGAACTTGCCCCGCGCGGCAGCCGCCAGCCCCGCGCGCTGGTGGGCGATGAACCCGACCTTGGCGAGTACGGCACACGCAATCCGGAAGCGGGCCGCATTATCAAGCCAGACGCGCCGGTGCGCTTGCGTGACGATCCCTTCAGCCGCATTCAATTAGGGCCGTTTGGCATGGCGACTATGGCGGGCAGCAAGAAATCCGCCCGCTCGCGCGCGCTTGTGGCGTGGACCGAAGTAGTCCAGCACAGCCCGCAGAACCCGGCGGTACAGGAGGCGCTAATCGCCATTCCCTACGTCGTCAGCGCGCTCGGTCAGCCGAGTCGGGCCTTTCAGCATTATCTGAAAGTGATGGAAGTACTGGAACAAAGTCGTGCCGAGTTAAGCGGCTACATCAACGCCAGCAGCATCGACCTGAACGCGATTGCCCGTGGCGACCTCAGTAACTTGCCCAATACCCCCTGGATACGCCAGTTCCTGGCCGAGAAGACATTCGACGAGCATTTTCAGAACTATGTCACCTTGCTCAGGTTGCACGAAGACCTGCGCCGTCTGGCCACCTATGGCAACCAGGGTCTGAGCCTGCGCCTGTCCGACACCGCCCAGCGCAAGCACACTGCCCGTATACAACGGGAGGCAACCTTGCGCGCAGCCCTGATCGCCAGCGCCCAGGCAGAAGCCCGTCTGGCACAGCAGGCCATCGCGGGAGAAATCAAAGACAAGCGCGCTCGTCTGGACAAATATCTGATCGCCGCACGTCTTGGCGTTGCCCGCTTCCAGGAAGCGGCACAAGCAGAAAAATCGAAAACGGAACCCAAAGAAAAGAAAGGCATATTCGGTTTCTGGCCGTTTTACAACAAGTGGACTTGATCCTGGCAAAACGAAAGGTACAACTATTATGGTGAATGAGGGAGACTTACTGTGGACGCCGTCAAACGCGTTCCGGGAAAACAGCAAGCTGGCCGGCTTTATGCGTTGGCTGGCTGAAAACAAGGGCTTGCATTTCGAGCATTACGATGCGCTCTGGCAGTGGTCGGTCGATAACATTGAGGCCTTCTGGGAAGCCGCCTGGCAGTACTTTGGCCTGCATAGCAGCACGCCTTATTCGCAGGTTCTGGCCAGTTCCAAAATGCCCGGTGCCAAATGGTTTCCGGGCGCCAGGCTGAATTACGCGCGTAATCTGCTGGCCGCGGGCAGTGGCGAGAAAACCGCGATATACGCCGTTGGCGAACAGTCTGCCATGCGTGAAGTGAGCTGGCGGCAGTTACAGACCCAGGTGTTCAAGCTCGCCACCGCCATGCGCGACATGGGGATTTCTCCCGGCGACCGTGTAGCCTCGTACCTGCCGAATATTCCCGAAACGATCGTGGCCTTTCTGGCCACCGCAAGCATCGGCGCCGTGTGGTCGAGTTGCTCACCGGATTTCGGCGCCGACAGCGTGCTCGACCGCTTTGCCCAGATCGAGCCCAAGCTGCTGTTTGCCACCGACGGCTACATCTACGGCGGCAAGACGTTTGACCGGCGTGAATCTGCGCGCACACTCGCACGCGAGCTCAAATCATTGCGCCACCTGGTTTACCTGCCGGGCCCGGTTGCGGATGGCGAAGCCTTGACCCCCCAAGCTAAGGACTGGCGCGAATTACTCAGCGGCCCGGAAATTAGCGCGGCCGATTTCGAGTTTGAAGATACAGCTTTCAACCACCCGCTGTGGATAGTGTATTCCTCCGGCACCACCGGCCCGCCCAAACCGTTTGTGCATGGACATGGTGGCGTAGTACTGGAAGGTCTGAAATTCGGCCACTTACACCTGAATCTGGATGCCGATGCCTGCCTGTTCTTCTTCACCACCACCGGCTGGATTATGTGGAACCTGCTCACTTATGGTCTGCTCTGCGGTGCCAGCGTGTTACTGGTGGACGGCAACCCCATGGCGCCCGAGCCAGACGCCTTGTGGCAACACGCCGCAGATGCCGGCGCGACGCTGGTGGGCGCAAGCCCCGCCTTCATCAACCAGCAAATGAAGCTGGGTATCCAGCCCAATCAGAAATTTGACCTGTCGCGAGT
This sequence comes from Salinisphaeraceae bacterium, assembly GCA_041688215.1. Lineage (GTDB taxonomy): Bacteria > Pseudomonadota > Gammaproteobacteria > Nevskiales > Salinisphaeraceae > JBDNIO01. The sequence goes on from JBDNIO010000224.1 coordinate 2,782, forward strand.
CAGTACCATGCTCGTCTCCGGCTCGCCTATTTCACCCGAGCAGATGCAGTGGTGCTACGAAAACGTACAGCAGGATTTGTGGCTGGTATCCACCAGCGGTGGTACCGATATCGCCTCCGGGTTTGTCGGCGGTGCGCCGACTCTGCCCGTCTACGCCGGTGAAATCCAGGCGCGCTGCCTGGCTGTGGATGTGCACGCGCTAGATGATGCTGGCGAGGCTTTAATCGATGAGGTGGGGGAACTGGTTGTGCGCAAACCCATGCCGTCCATGCCGCTATATTTCTGGGGCGACACGAATCACGAGCGCTACCACGATTCCTATTTCGACGTGTATCCGGGCCAATGGCGCCACGGCGATTTCCTGAAAGTTAACCTACGCGGCGGCTGTTTCATACTGGGCCGTTCGGACTCCACCCTGAATCGCCACGGCATCCGCATCGGAACCGCCGAGATTTACCGCGTGCTCGATGATCTGGAAGAAATAGCCGACAGCATCATCGTCAATCTCGAATTGCCCGGCAGTCACTCATTCATGCCCCTGTTCGTGGTGATGCCCGAAGGCCGGGAACTCACCGAAGAAATACAGCAAGTCATTAAAAAGTCCCTGCGCGAGCGTTATTCGCCCCGCCATGTGCCGGACAGGATCATCCGCATGGCCGCCGTACCCTACACCCTGACCGGCAAGAAACTGGAAGTGCCCCTGCGTAAAATTCTTATGGGCGCGGCGCCGGATAAGGTGGCCAGCCCGGATGCCATGCAAAATCCGGAATCCCTGGAGTTATACGTCGATTACGCGACAAACCAGAAAGATTACGAAGTCTGACAAACGGAGGATAAAAGCATGATTAAATTGGTGTACTGCGTTCGCAAACGTAAAGACCTCTCAGCCGAGGATTTCCACCACTATTGGCTGCACACACATTCCGCCAATGTAAAAAGTGTGCAAAAAGATATACGCGCGCTACGCTACGTACAAAGCCATACCTGCGCGCCGGAAATTAACACGGCGTTGGTAGCCTCACGTGGCCTGGCGCCCGCTTATGACGGCATAACCGAAGTCTGGTGGGTGTCCGCGGATGAGTTGAAGGCCGCGCTGGCCAGCCCGGAAGGCGAAAAGGCCATGCAGTTTTTAATCGACGACGAATCCACTTTTATAGACTTTTCGCAATCACGTGTCTTTATGACGACTGAACACGAGATTTTCTAGCAGGCTCCCGGCGCAGTCCGGTTTGACTATTAAACTTGCCGAACCTTAATCCGCATATGCTGCTGAGGCTGCGGCGAAGCTGCTTGTATGTGATGCATCACGAGCGCCTGTATCATTATCTGTTCAGTTCATTGCGGATACAATGCGGCCATGACCGCTGCCTTGGTCTCGGTAGAGGCTATGCGCGCAATCGAGGCTGCGCAGATTCAAGTATCAAGTCGACGTCGCCGCATCCCAGCCAGGCCGCAAGCGATGTAACAGAGCGACTAATCCGGCTTGCCAGTGTGTTCCGGTCTTGGCCGGAACCTGATGCAGGCGCGAGCGCGCGGTAGCCAATGCAGAACCGGGACACCAGTCTGAAGTATTCGGTTGGTGCGCGGCGCTATGCCTTTTATGCCTGTTTCTGGCAGCACTGGGCGTATAAGTATCTGAACCTCTTGCTCAGCCGATATTACCGGCTTTTGCCCGGCGCGGTGCCCATGCGTTTGGATATGATCGACATCATTACTTCGTCTGCGCCGCCGCCGATGGAGTGCAAGCGCAGGTCACGATAAAACTGCGACACCTGGTTGTCCCACATGAAGCCCTGGCCACCCCAGAATTGCAGGCAGCGGTCGGCAACTTGGCGCGCCACCCGGGCGGTTTTGAGTTTGGCCATGGAGGCCAGCAGGGTGACGTCTTCGCCGGCAGTGAGTTTTTCCGTGGCGCGATAGGTTAACGCGCGCGAGGCTTCGATTTCGGTAGCCAGTTCGGCCAGCGAGAAATGCACGTACTGGTTGTCCAGCACGCTGGTGCCAAAGGCCTTGCGCTGACCGGTGTATTCGGCCGTTTCCTCGATGCAGCGGTCCATCGCGGCGAGAATGCTGGCGGACAAAAACAGCCGTTCTTCCTGGAATTGCTGCATCTGGTAGATGAAGCCCTTGCCCTCTTCGCCGATCAGGTTACGTTGCGGGATGCGCACGTCGTCCAGGTAAACCATCGCGGTGTCGGATGAACGCTGGCCGAGTTTGTCGAGCTTTTGATCGCGGTTAATGCCCTTGGCATCCAGTGGCACGATCACCAGCGACTTGTTGCCATGGCGGTTCTCCGCTTGCGACTCGCCGGTGTTGACCAGCATGCAGGCCCAGTCGGCTTGCGTGCCGTTGGTAATCCACATCTTTTCGCCGTTGATGACGTAATCATCGCCGTCTTTTCTGGCGCTGGTTTTAATTCCGGCCACGTCTGAGCCGGCCCCGGCCTCGGAAACGGCGATGGCGGAGACCACGTCACCAGCCACGGCGGGAATCAGGTATTCCTGCTTAAGTTCATCGGAACCGTAGCGGGTGAGTGCGGGGGTGGACATATCCGTGTGCACGCCAATGGCCATCGGGATGCCGCCGCAGCGGATATGGCCCAGGGCTTCTGCGAACAGCACTTCAAATGAATAATCCAGGCCCAGGCCGCCCACCGCTTCGGGCTTGGTAATGCCGAGCAGGCCCAGATCCCCCATTTGTTTAAGGATCTCGTGCGCGGGCCAGATGCCGGCCTTTTCCCATGCCTCTACGTGGGGGTTGATCTGTTCTTCGACAAACCGCTTTGTGGTGTCAAAAATCTGCTGATGCTCGTGGGTTATTTGCATGGCGGGTTCAATGCCTTAGTTACCAAATCATGTGTCTGAGCCGCATTTTACCGTATTGGGCGAAATATTCAGGGTTGCTTTAGCCGCAAAGCATTTACGGCATCCAGATCAAGCTCGCGCGAACCAGGCCCCCCGGCCACGATACCGAAGTTGCCGGCGTAGGCCCACAGCGTCCAGCCAATGTTTTGGGCTTGCAGCAATTCGGAGATATCCGCAAGCCAGGCTTGCCTGAAACGGGGCGCGACGGTACGGTATCCCGTATCACCCCGAACTCGGTACGGATCAGGTATGGAGGAATAGCGGGGTCGGGTCACGATAATTCTGTGTCGGGGCGCAGACGCACGCACCGCGGCCACCAGGGTTTGTTGCACACTTTGCCAGATTCGATGCCGGGCTCGTTCACGGGCTCGAAGATGAGGGCGTGGGTATGTCTGACAGCCACGCCGCCAGTGCGAGCCAGAAGCCGGCGAATTGGGCCGTCTGTGGCGAGCCGGGCTGCAACGCAGCCTTGAACGTGCCACTCGGCTGGGTTGTGAGAATAACGCTGAGTGTCTGCGCATTGATGCGCTTTATGATCTCGCTCAGTTGATTGGCGGCGCGCTCGTCTACGCCGCTTTCGGCCATGTAATCGGCCGGGTTTA